>DATNLY010000254.1:0-4552 GCA_035602635.1 Opitutaceae bacterium
ACCTTGGAGCGAGCGAGGGCGGCATCACCCCGGACCAGCTGGCGGGGGCCATGATGGAGAATGTCCTGGCGGGAATCGTCACCGGCTCCGCCGACGCCCTCGGAAAGATTGGGGCGACCGCCGGCGCGACCGCCGCGGAAAAGTCCAAGGAGGCGGCGAAGGACGCCGCTGACAGCGTCAAGAAGCTCTTCGGCGGCGGCGCCAAGCCCTGAGCGACCCTTGGACATGAGGCGTGTCCGGGGCATGGGCGTTGCGGCAGTGGCGCTGGTGGCGGTTGTGGCGGCGAGGGCCGCCGTGGAACGGACAGGCGAGGGCATTCTGCTTCCCGTCGGGTCCGGCTGGCTCCAGGTCACCGTGCGCTCCAAGTCGATCATGCGCGTCGCGTACGCCCTGGATCGGGCCGCCTTCGCCGATGGGAGCCTCGCCGTCCTCCCGGCACCCGTCGGCGGGGAACAGGCACCCTGGACGGTGGCCGAGACGGCAGGTGAGGTTGTGGTGGCGACGGGCCGGGTGTCCGCCCACATCGACCGCGCCTCGGGCGCGGTGGCGTTCTTCGATGCGAAGGGCGCGCGCCTGGCCTCGGAGGCGCCCGACGGCCGCAGCCTTGTCCCCGCGCCCGAGGCCGGCCCAGGGGAATACCATCTCCGCCAGCGCTGGCTGAGCGTGCCCGGTGAGGCGTTCTACGGGCTGGGCCAGCACCAGGAGGGAGCCCTCAACATCAAGGGCCGTTTCCTTGACCTGTGGCAGCACAACACCGCGGTCGCGGTGCCGATGCTGGTCTCCAGCCGCGGCTACGGCCTGTATTGGGACAATCCCTCCTACACCCGGTTTGGGGACCTCGGCTCAACCGAGCCCATCCCGCCGGCATGGCTGGCCGATGCCGCGGGCGAGTCCGGGGGGCTCACCGGAACCTACTTCTCGGATGCGCGCTTTGGCCATGCGGTGGCGTCGCGCGCGGATTCCTCGGTGGACCTCGAGCATCGCCACCAGCAGCAGGCGAAGGCCGAGGACGACTATATCCACTCCGGCGTGGAGCCGGGCGATGCCAGCGTCCGCTGGGACGGATCCCTCACGCCGCAGAGGGGAGGGGATGTCATGCTGCAGGCGCGGTACACGGGCGGCCTGCGCATGTGGATCGACGGCCAGCTTGTGATCGATCACTGGCGCCAGGGCTGGCTTCCGGCGACCGAGGAGGCGCCCCTGCGCCTTGTGGCTGGCCGCCGTTATGCCGTCAGGATCGAATGGGTCTGCGACCAGGCGGGGGAGATGGTCCACCTCGGCTGGCGCCGGCTGGCGCCGGACGCCGACACCTCGCTCTGGTCCGAGGCCGGAAAGCGGGTCGACTACTATTTCATCTATGGACCGAGCCTGGACCGGGTGGTCGGGGGCTACCGGGAGCTGACGGGCCGGGCCCCGCTGATGCCGATCTGGGCCTTCGGCCTCTGGCAGTCGAGGCAGCGGTACAAGACCCAGAGGGAGATCCTGGAGGTGGCCCAGGGCTTCCGCTCCCGGGGAATACCCCTGGACGTGATCGTCCAGGACTGGTTCTACTGGAAGGCCGACGCCTGGGGCTCGCACGCCTTCGACCCGGAGCGTTTTCCCGACCCGGACGCGATGATCCGCACGCTGCACGATGCGGACCACCTGCGGTACATGATCTCCGTCTGGCCGAAGTTCTACCCCGGGACCGACAACTTCGACGCGATGCAGGCGGGGGGCTTCCTCTACCAGCCCAACCTGGCCGAGGGCATGAAGGACTGGGTCGGCTATCATTTCACCTTCTACGACGCCTTCAATCCGGACGCCCGGTCCCTGTACTGGCGGCAGATCGACCGGGCGCTTTTCCGGAGGGGCGTGGACGCCTGGTGGCTGGACGCCTCCGAGCCGGACATGCTGGGGAGGCCGTCGCGCGAGGGCCTGCTGACCCACATGGTGCCGACCGCGGCCGGCCGGGTTGAAACCGAGATGAACGCCTACCCGCTCCTGACGACCGGCGCCGTCTATGAGGGCCAGCTCGCGGAGGCGCCGAACCAGCGGGTGTTCATCCTCACCCGGTCGGCCTACGCGGGCCAGCAGCGAAACGCCGCGGCGACCTGGTCGGGGGACATCTCGTCGACCTGGACGGCGATGCGCAAGCAGATCCCCGCGGGGCTCGGGTTCAGCCTCTCGGGCATCCCGTACTGGACCATGGACACGGGCGGATTCGCGGTGCCGCCCCGCTGGTCCGCGGCCCACCCGGCGCCCGGGGATGAGGAGGAGTGGCGCGAGCTCAACGCCCGCTGGTTCGAGTTCGCGGCGTTCGTCCCGATCCTGCGCGTGCACGGGGAATTCCCCAACCGCGAGATGTGGGAGCTGGGCGGCGAGACATCGCCCGCGTACCAGGCGGAACTCAAGTTTGACCGCCTGCGATACCGGCTGCTGCCTTACCTCTATTCCCAGGCAGCGCAGGTCACCTTCCACGACGGCACCCTCCTCAGGCCGCTCGTGATGGACTTCCCGGACGACCCGGCCGTGCTCGACATCAGTGACGAGTATCAGTTCGGGCCGGCGTTCCTCGTGAGCCCGGTGACGTCCTACCGCGCGCGCCAGCGCTCCGTCTACCTGCCGAAGGGCGCGAAGTGGTATGACTTCTGGACCGGTGCCGGCTATTCTGGCGGCCAGCTGATTGAGCCGGCGGCGCCGCTCGACCAGATTCCCCTCCACGTGCGCGCCGGCTCGATCATCCCCTTCGGGCCCGACCTGCAGTACTCGATGGAGAAGCCGGCTGATCCGATCACACTCGTCATCTACGCCGGGGCGGACGGCGACTTCGAGCTTTACGAGGACGACGGGCTCACCAACGCGTACGAGAAGGGCGCCTGCAGCCGGATCGGCATCCATTGGAATGAAGCGGCGCAGACCCTGGACATTGGCGGTCGCCAGGGCTCCTTTGAAGGCATGCTGCGCGAGCGGACTTTTCGAGTATTGCGGGTGTCGGCGTCGCGGCCCGTCGGCTATCCGTTTCCGGCGGCGGCCGAGAATGAGATCCGCTACACGGGCGGGGCCGTGTCAGTGAGGCTCGATGCCCCGGGAACCTAGGGTCCACCAGCCGGCGCGAGGGACCCGTTCGAGAGGATCCGACGTCAGCGGCGGCCGCGAAGCTTGGTGAAGACCAGCGACACGATGAGGAGCACTGCCCCGAGGACCAGCAGGGACAGGTTTCGAAAGAAGGGCTCAAGCCGGCTGAGACCGATGATGGCGAGATAAAGGACCGTCAGGACCAGGGTGCCATGGCCCATCCAGCGGTACTTCTGGTTGTGCAGGAGGGCCGCGAGGAGGTAGTAAAGCAGCGCGGCGCAGACCCATGTGATGCTTACCCAGGCGCCGGGCACAAAATGATACAGGGCGTACGGGAAGATGAGGAACGCCGCGACGAAATAGGCGTTGCGCATGATCCCTGTCCTCAGCTCGAGGCGCTCCTGCTTCCAGGAGAGAAGCCGGGCGGTGGCCAGGGCCACCACCCCGAAACCGAGGCTGATCCAGCGCACCTGCTCCGCAACCGCCACGTAGCAGGCAAGGATGCCGAGATAGATCGCGAAGTTCGCGACGACGATGAAGCGCGAGCGGAGCCAGATCGCGGTTGCGACCACGATGACGCTCTGCACCGAGAGCCAGACGAAGACGTCCGGCGGCGGCGCGGCCTTGATGATCGCGAAGCTGAGGGCGGCAAAGCCGGTCATTGCGCAGATGAATGACCCGACGCCGTCCTTCTCCCGGGAGTGGCCGAGGGCCAATGCGAGCAGGACGGCCGAGGCGGCCAGCTGGTCGCCTACAAACCAGGCCTCGTGGCGGGCGAGGGTGTGCAGCAGATAGATCGCGTAGCCGGCCATGGCGTTTATGAAGATGCCGGCGTTCGCCGTGATGTTCTCCCGGTCGCCCCCTGCGGAGCGGCGAAGGCCCATGGAGAAGGCCGCCATGCACACGAGGATAACCCAGGGACCCCAAGGCGGGCCCGGGATGGCCTGCACGGGCCGGCCCAGGAAAGGGTTGTCCAGCGCCCATGCTGCATATGCCGCGTAGGCCATGGGCATCGCAATCAGGACCAGGGCCGGCCGGCCAAGCGACACGCTCGCCGCGACAGCCGCGACGGAGAAGAGAGCGACAAGGGCCAAGCCGACCCCGGCGGAACTGACGGCGACTGCCGTTGCGTACCCGGTAATAAGTGCAAGGCCGAAAAGCCACGGCGACTTTCTTCGCAACGCGATCGCCAGATTGGCCCCTGCGGTGAGGACTAGGATGAGGCCGCCCGCGACCGAGTCGGCGCTCAGGGCGTGTCGATCCCCGAAGAAACACAGCCGCAGGCTTGCAAAGTAGAAAAGGGCCATCGCGGTGGCTCGAATGGGGCTTGAGATCGCCTCGAGCTGTCGGTGACGGAGGCCCGCCAATGCGAAGAGCCCGGCCGCGAGGAGATAGCCAAGCAGGGAGGGGGCTGCCGCCGGAAGGCCCGGGTAGGGAAGGGAGAGCGTGAAGGCGGCGCCTATGCCGAGCGCCGCGATCCCCACCTTCGCGAACC
>DATNLY010000272.1:0-3021 GCA_035602635.1 Opitutaceae bacterium
CGACGCGGGCGCAGGTCGGATCCGGCGGCAACATTCTCATCCCGGGCTTTTACGTTAGCGGGAGTGGCACCGAGACGCTCCTGATCCGCGGGGACGGCCCCGCCCTGACTCAGTTCAACGTCTCCGGGGTCCTGGCCCAGCCCGTCCTGAGCGTGTACAACAGCGCGGGAACCATGATCGCCTCCAACACGGCCTGGGGAACCAGCTCGAACCCGGCCCAACTCGCCAGTGCAGCCTCCCAGGTGGGGGCCTTCGCCCTGAGTCCTGGGAGCGCCGATTGTGCGCTGATCGTCAGCCTGTCCGCCGGCGCCTACACCGTGCAGATATCGGGGGTCAACAACACCACCGGGGTCGCACTCGCCGAGGTGTACGAGGTGTCGTCCACGGGCACGCGCCTGACGAATATCTCCACGCGCGCGCAGGTGGGCACCGGGGGCAACATCATCATCCCAGGCTTCGCCATCACCGGCAACAGCAACGAGCAGCTTCTCGTTCGGGCCGACGGCCCCGCCCTGACCCAGTTCGGGGTCACGGGTGTCCTGGCCCAGCCCAGCCTGAGCGTATTCAACGGCGCCGGGACCATGATCGCCTCAAACACGGGCTGGGGCACCAACGCGAGCCCGGGAACGCTCCTGAGCGCCGCGGCCTCGGGGGCCGCAGGCGCCTCGGGAGGCGGCTCCTGTTGCGGGCGCGAGCTTCCCTCACCGGGTCCTTCCGGGAAGTTCTCGGGGTCAACATCCTCGGCCTCGACCTCCTTCTTGCGCGCCTCGACCATCGCCGGGGGCGCGTAGAGTCCCCCGTCGATGAACTCCGTGACGTAGCCCTCGCGCACGAGCCAGATGAGGTCGCCCTGCATCCTGACGATCTTCTCGCGCACGTCCTGCGAAACGGGCACGCCCTCGGCGGGCGCGGAAATCCCCAGCATCTTGGACGCCAGATCTCCCGCCTTCACGAGAGGATGCTCCTCGATGAAGGAGATCAGGTTGCCGATGCTCTCGCTGAACACCTGGCCCGTGACGCGGAACTTGCGCTTGACCGCGCACACGTACGAGACGCCCTTGGATCCCTTCTTGAATATGGTGAAATGCTCGCGGCGGAGCCTGCCCCGGAGCTGGTTGGCCGTATCGAGGGGAAAGCGCACCTGGCGCTCATAGGCCCCCTCGATGGCCATGAGGATCTCCCCGCGGGGCATCACCTCGAGGGCCTTGCCGTGAAACCGCGCGCTTTCCACGGCCTTGACGACGCTCTCCTTAGCCTGCGTGAGGAGGTGCTGCCTGGCCTCCTCGAGGCTGTCGAAGGCGGCGGCGGCCTGGCCCTCCGCGACAGGGCCCTTCCACGTGTAGCGGGTGACCTTCTTCATCTTCTCAAGCCACTGGTTGACGACCTCCGGGTCCCGCACGGTCTCAATCCGCGCGCGGAAAGCCTCGAAGGGCATCTTCGCCACCTTTGCGGCGTGGTGCTGCTGCACCATCAGGGTGTAGCGGTGGTAGTTCGGGGGCCCGAGGAGCTCCCCGGTCACGCCGCACCTGTTGATCACCAGGAAATTGCCCTTGGGCGGCTCGACCTGCGCCTCCGCACTGTCGAAGAACATTCCCAGGTGGTCCCCGACGACGTGCGCCACCGCGGCGTCCTCGGTCTCGAACGGCAGGCCGTCGGGAACGGCGACATAGATCGGCTGGGGCGCCGCCTCCGGGGCGCCGGCGGGGCGGGCCTTGCGCGAGACGACGACCACAAAGCGTTCGGGCTTCCCCAGCACCGTGCGCGCAATCTCGAAGAGCTCGATCGTCCTCGCCGAGGAGCGGATCGTCCTGACAAGCGCGTTGAAGCTCGTGTCCTCGGGGAAGAACGCCGCGCTGAAGTAGGGGCTGTCGTAAGGACCGCGGTCCTGCCAGTCGGCGGCGGGTCCGCCGCGGCGCGGGGCGCCCGCGCGCTCGCCCGTGTCCCTTCGGGGGCCCCTGTCTCCCGACGGCTCGCGCGCCGGGCCCGGCGGCGCGTCACCCGCGGGCTTTCGGAACGCGCGCCGATCCCTCCTGTCGGGTGCGCCTCCGGGAGCGCCCATGCGGTCGTCGCGGTGCGGGCGGTCCGCACGTTCCCTCCCGTCCGCCGGGGCATCCTTGTCCTTCGCCCACTGGGTCCCGAAGCTGAAGCCCTGGAGCTGGCTCAGGTCGATCTTGTTGAAATCCGCCGGCGGATTTTCCTTGGAAGCGTCGTCGTCCATGTAGTCAGAAGTGCACGGTGCGCGTCCGGGTGGCAGACGCCCCGGAGTTTCCACTCGGGCGGGGTGGCGATGCAAGCGATTTTCAAGCGGCGGCCTCCGGCCGCGGGCCCAAGCCCTCGCCGGGTTGCCAACCCGGGCGCAAACCCTTCTCTTCGGCCTGCTCCCACGATGACCGCCTCCCTGTCGACCGAAAACGCCAAGCGGCTCCTTCCATGGCTTGTCGCCGTCGCCTTCTTCATGGAGTCGCTCGACACGACGATACTGAACACGGCCGTGCCCACGATCGCCGAGGCCCTCGGCGTCGCGCCGCTCAGCATGAAGGCGGCGCTGACGAGCTACACCATCAGCCTGGCGGTCTTCATCCCGGTCAGCGGGTGGATCGCCGACCGGTTTGGCACGCGCCGGGTCTTTCTCACGGCGATCGGCGTGTTCACAGCCGGCTCGGTCCTTTGCGGCCTGTCCGTCGACATGCCGATGCTCGTGGCATCCAGGATCCTGCAGGGGTGCGGCGGCGCGCTCATGATGCCGGTCGGGCGGATCACGATGGTGAGGACGTTCCCCAAGGCGGAGCTGGTGCGGGCGATGAGCTTTGTCGCGGTGCCCGGGCTCATCGGGCCCCTGATCGGCCCGCTCGCGGGCGGGCTCATCGTCGGCTACCTGCACTGGCGGATGATCTTCTTCGTGAACATCCCGGTAGGCCTGGCGGGCATGTACCTCGTCTACCTCCACATGCCGGACTACCGGGCCGAGGAACGCGAGCCGCTGGACTGGGTCGGGCTCGCCCTCTTCGGCTCGGGCATCGC
>DATNLY010000349.1:0-3261 GCA_035602635.1 Opitutaceae bacterium
TCGCAGCCGTTGAAATAGGCCTCGTCAAAGCCGCCGAGCCGCCGCCACGCGTCGGAGGCCACGAGGACGCATGCGCCGGTCACGGCGACCACCCGCCGGACGGGGTGCAGGGCCCGCGACAACGCGCCCGCGCCGCGGCGCTCGTGCTCGGGCTTGCCCTTGGCGTTGACGGCGATCCCGGAGTGGTCCACCTCGAGCGTGTTTGCGTCCAGCTGGACGTTTCCGACGAGCCCCGCCCGTGCGCCGAGGCCCGCCAGCGCCTCCAGCATGGGCGGGAGCCAGCCCTCCCGCAGGACAAGGTCGTTGTTGAGGAGCGCAAGGACCCCGCCCCGAGCGACCGCGGCGCCCCGGTTCGTGGCGGCGCCGAAGCCGAGGTTCCTCTCGTTCAGGATGACGCGGAAGGGGTCCCCCAGGCGCGCGATCCATTCGCGGGTGCCGTCCGTGCTCCCGTCGTCGACCAGGATGATCTCGTGGGAGATCCCGGGCGGCATCGAGCCCTGCAGGCTCGCGAGCATCGCCCGGGTGTGGTCCAGGCAGTTGAAGAGCGGCGTGACGACGCTCAGGCGCGGCGTCGCGTCGCCCCTCGGTTGCGCGGGGGGCGCCATCCTAGGTCCCCGCAAGGAGCCCGCGCAGGTATTCGCCGTAGCCGGACTTGCCAAGCTTCTTGATGTTCAGCCCGAGGCGCGCGTCGTCGATCCATCCCTGGCGCCAGGCGATCTCCTCGAGGCAGGCGATCTTCAGGCCCTGGCGGTTCTCGATAACCTGCACGAACTCGGCGGCCTCGAGCAGCGACTGGTGGGTGCCCGTGTCGAGCCAGGCGGTGCCCCGGCCCAGGAGCTCCCCGTGCAGGAGCCCGGCCTCGAGGTAGCGGCGGTTCAGGTCCGTGATCTCCAGCTCGCCGCGCTTTGACGGCTTCAGGCTTCGGGCGTGGGCCACGACATTGCCGTCGTAGAAGTAGATGCCCGGGACGGCGTAGTTGGACTTGGGCTTCAGGGGCTTCTCCTCGAGCGAGAGGACGCGGCCGTCGGGCCCGAACTCGACGACGCCGTAGGCGGAGGGGTTGGCGACGTGGTAGCCGAATATCGTGGCCCCGGCCGCGCGGGCGTCGGCGGCCGAGAACGCCCTTGCCAGGTCGTGGCCGTGGAAGAGGTTGTCGCCCAGGATGAGCGCGCTCGGCGAGCCCCCGACGAAGTCTGCGCCGATGACGAACGCCTGGGCAAGGCCCTCGGGGCGCGGCTGCTCCGCGTAGCTGAGCCTCATCCCCAGGTCCGAGCCGTCCCCGAGGAGGCGCGTGAAGAGGGGCAGGTCCTGCGGCGTCGAGATGACCAGCACCTCGCGGATGCCGGCCTGCATGAGCGTCGACAGCGGATAATATATCATCGGCTTGTCGTAGACCGGCATGAGCTGCTTGCTGACGGCGATGGTCAGCGGGTAGAGCCGGGTGCCGGAGCCGCCCGCGAGGATGATGCCTTTTCTGTTCATTGGGATGGGGTGGGGGTGCGCCTCAGGCCGTCTTTCCAAGGCGTTCGCGGGCGTAGCGCTTCGAGGTTATCTCCGCGCACCACGCCCTGTTCGAGAGGTACCAGTCGACGGTCCTCGCAAGGCCGCTCGCAAACGACTCGAGCGGGGTCCAGCCGAGCTCCCGCTGCAGCTTCGAGCAGTCGATCGCGTACCTGCGGTCGTGCCCGGGCCGGTCCGCGACATACTCGATCTGGCTGGCGTAGGGCTTGCCATCCTTGCGGGGCGCCCTGGCGTCGAGGAGCGAGCAGATGATCCCCACCGCCTCCAGGTTGGCCATCTGGTTCAGGCCGCCGACGTTGTAGGTCTCTCCCGGCCTCCCGCGCCCGAGGACGAGGTTGATCGCCCTGCAGTGGTCCCCCACGTAGAGCCAGTCGCGCACCTGCTTGCCGTCGCCGTAGATGGGGAGCGGCCGTCCCTCGAGCGCGTTCAGGATCACGAGCGGGAAGAGCTTCTCCGGGAAATGGAACGGCCCGTAGTTGTTCGAGCAGTTGGTCGCCAGGGTCGGAAGGCCGTAGGTGTGCCGGAACGAGCGCACGAGGTGGTCGCTCGCGGCCTTCGAGGCCGCGTACGGGGAATTGGGGGCGAAGGCCGTCTCCTCGGTGAACGCCGGCGCCGTGGGCGACAGCGTCCCGTAGACCTCGTCGGTGGAGATGTGCAGGAACCGGAACGACTCCCTGGGGGTGCCCCTGAGGCCCGCCCAGTGGCGGCGGACGGCGTTGAGGAGCCGAAGGGTCCCTACCACGTTGGTCTGGATGAAGGGCTCTGGGGAGTCTATCGAGCGGTCGACGTGGCTCTCGGCGGCGAAGTTGACGACGGCCCCGATCCCGTGCTCAGAGAGGATCCCGCCCACCAGGGCCTCGTCGGCGATGTCGCCCTTGACGAAGACGTACCGGCTGTCGCCCGCCACGTCGGCGAGGTTGGCGGGGTTCCCGGCGTAGGTGAGCTTGTCCAGGTTCACGACCCGGCCTCCCGCGCCCCTGTCCTCCAGGAGCATCCGGATGAAGTTGCTCCCGATGAAACCGCAGCCGCCGGTGACGAGCGTGTTCATCGCTTCACGGCCCCTCAGGCCGCCTTCCTCCATGCCTTCAGGTCGCGCGCGATGGCCTCGTGGACGGGGGTCAGGCGGACCCCGGCCCTTTCCAGCTTGGAGGAGTCCAGGACGCAGTTGGACCTCGGCGTCTTCGCCGCCAGGTCCATGAACTCCCTCTCGCTCGAGAAGAAGTCGAAGGCCTTCGTGCAGACGCCGGAGCGGCGGATGAGCTCCACGACCTCGCGGGTCGTCACCCGGCCCGGGTTCGTCACGTTGTAGGTCCCGAAGGGAACGCGCCGGGTCCAGCACTCGAGGGTCGACGCCGTGAACTCCTCAAGCTGCGTGATCGAGTTGGTCGCCTCAAGGAGCCTCTTGTAGCGCATGAGCTTCGACAGGTAGTTGCGGGGGCTGTCCACGCTGTCGAAGGGGATCCTCAGGCGCCAGACGAAGAGGTTGGGGCGCCCGGCGAGCACCTCCTCGCCGAGGCCCTTGGTGCCGCTGTAGAAGGAGCAGTGCCCCGAGCGGAACGTGAAGTTGGGGGCGTCCTCCTCGGTGAATCCCCGCCCTCCCGGCCCCTCGCCATTGTAGATGCAGCCCGAGGAGACGTGGCCCCAGGGGACCCCGGCGGCCTCGCACGCCTCGGCGACGGCCCCCGGCAGGACCGCGTTGCCGAGCAGGCAGTCCGCCTTGTGCAGCTCGCAGGCGTCGAC
>DATNLY010000353.1:0-2522 GCA_035602635.1 Opitutaceae bacterium
AATTCTCTTAACAAAGAGCTCCTCGGAGGTGTCCTGGCCGTTTCGGCCCTCGTAATCCAGGCTCTTTATCTCGTAGCCGGGGGGAATGTCGCCGGGGGCGGATGTCGCCGGGGTCCCGTCCGCATAGACCATGCGGAAGTCGAGTCTCGCCGGCTTCTTGATGTTCTCCAGGACCTCGGGGTTGTCCTTCGTGCTGACGTTGGGAAGCTGGATCTCGATCCGGTTCGTCCCGACGGCCCTGATGAGCGGCTCGGCGACGCCGAAGGAGTTGATGCGAGCGCTGATGATGTCTATCGCCTTTGTGAGCTTCTGCTGGCGCGACGCCTCCGAATCGAGGCCGGCGGTCTTGTCCCCCAGCTCGGCCTCCAGCGTGAACCCCACCCCGCCCTGAAGGTCCAGGCCGAGCTGGAGCTTGCGCCTCGAGCGCCGGAGCAGCTCGTTGAGCAGGATGTTGTTGCGCTTGTCGACGTTCCTGAGCGTGTCCTCCAGGCGGATGCCCGGGAAAAACTGGGTGAGGTCAATCTTCGAATCCCTGCCGATCTGCTTGAGGGCGACGAACTCGCTCGGGGCCGCGCCCGACTTCTTCATGTCGGCCGCGCGCCCGAGCAGGGCGCTGAACTCCTCCGTCTTGGCGGTGGCGTGCTCCCTCGCGTACGCGGGGAAGGGCACGTCCTTTAGGGGAATGAGCTCGGAGAGCGCCCAGCCCGCGATCGCGAGGCTCAGGACGATCTTCCAAAGGTTGCGTTTGAACATGTCGGATGCGGATTTAAGGGGGGTTGGCCGGGTTCCACGTCGGCCCTTTCGCCGCCAGCGGCGAGCCTGCCCGGCTCCCGGCGGGCTGCGCTAGGACGCCTTCTTCTCCTCTGCGCCCTGCTTCTTGAGGACCGTCTGGACAAACCCCTTGCCGATCTCGATCTTCGCGTTGTCCGAGACCCTCACGACGAACCGGTCGTCCTTGACGTTCGTGATCGTGCCGAAGATCCCGCCCGTCGTGACGATCTCGTCGCCGGACTGGAGCGTGGCGACCAGCTTCTCATGCTCCTTCTGTTTCTTCTTCTGCGGGGCTATCAGCAGGAAGTAGAAGGCTCCGAAGATCAGGGCCATCTCGGCGAACATCGAGATCGGGAATCCGGCGGGGGCGGCCGGGGCCGCTGTCTGGGCAATCATTTTGATCATTTCGTATTGCGTTCTTATAAAGAGAAAACACGCATCTAACTGAATCCACGCTCGCGAAGGCAAGCCCGCAGTGGCCGCCCCCACCCAAATACTTGAAAAGCAAATCAGCATCCGCCTGGTCGGCAGCAAAATCCGAGGAGCACTACGGGTTCAAGCGCTGGGGCTACGGCCACCTCTCGGTTGACCCGGAGGGCTTTGTGAATGTCCAGCCCCTCACGGACGGGCGGAAGATACGCGTCCTGGACGTCATCACCGAGGCCCTGGGGATGGGCCTGAAGGCGCCCATGGTGATCCGGTTCCAGGACCTGCTGCGCCACCGGGTGATCCAGCTCAACGAGGTGTTCCGCACCGCGATCAAGGAGGAGGGGTACAGGGGCGAGTACAGGGGCGTGTTCCCGATCAAGGTGAACCAGCTGCGCGAGGTGGTCGACGAGATCGTGGCGGCCGGCAGGGACTACAACTACGGCCTCGAGGCCGGATCGAAGCCCGAGCTCATGATCGCCCTGGCGATGCACGAGGGGGCCGCCCGGCTGATCATCTGCAACGGGTACAAGGACCACGACTATATCCGGCTCGCGCTCCTGGGAAGGAAGCTGGGCAAGCGGGTCATCATCGTCGTCGAGCAGCTCTCCGAGATCGACGACATCATCCGGATCTCGGAGGAGACCGGCGTGAAGCCGATGATCGGCTTCCGCGCGAAGCTCCAGACCCGCGGCGAGGGCCGCTGGGCGCTCTCGACCGGCGACAACGCCAAGTTCGGCCTGAACACGGCGGAGATCCTCTTCGCGTGCGAAAAGCTGAAGGCCGCGAAGCTCAAGGCCTCGCTCCGGCTCTTCCACTTCCACATCGGCTCGCAGGTGCCCAACATCATCACGATCAAGAACGCGGTGATCGAGGCCACCCGCTTCTACTGCCAGCTGGCCAAGATGGGCTTCCCCATGGGCTACATCGACGTCGGGGGCGGCCTCGGCATCGACTACGACGGCTCGCGCACGAACTTTGAGAGCTCGATGAACTACTCGATGGAGGAGTACGCGCGCGACGTCGTCTTCAACGTGCGCGAGATCTGCCGGTCGGCGGGGGTCGCCGAGCCCGACATCGTGAGCGAGTCGGGCCGCGCGGTGGTCGCGCCCCACTCCATGCTGGTCGTCGAGGTCTTTGAGCGGATCAACAAGCGCGAGTCCCTGGGCAAGCAGCACCAGCCGAAGGTGAAGCAGAAGATCGTGACCGATCTCGAGGTGCTCCTCAGGAACAAGGCCAAGCTCGGCAGGCTGGAGCGGTTCCATGACGCGCTCCAGAAGAAGGACGAGGCCTTCTCGCTCTTCAACCTGGGATACCTCGACCTC
>DATNLY010000008.1:0-2535 GCA_035602635.1 Opitutaceae bacterium
CAGGGTGAAGATCGGGACGTCCACGCCCAGCGGCGTGAAGTCCTCCTTGGAGAGCACCTTCAGGCCGTGGACCACTGACATCAGCGCCCCGAACGGCCCGACCCGGTCCGGCCCCACCCGCAGGTTGATCGCGGCGATCACCTTCAGCTCCATGTAGATGATCAGGAACGCGATCGGGATGGTGATCACGATGAGCGCGGTTGCCGCCAGCACGAAGCGGCCCAGGGGCAGGTTCGCGTTGATGAAGTCCAGCAGCGGCCCCAGCAGCAGCGCGGCCGCCACGGTCAGGACCGCGCCGACCACCAGCAGGACCGGCACGAGCACCAGGATCGCCCGGGAGCCCAGCGAGAGGCGGTTCCAGTACGCGCTCACCACGCCCGGGCCCTCACTTGTCCACGCCGCCCATGACCGGGTCCAGCGACGCCATGATCGCCATCGTGTCCGCGATCAGGTTGCCCGGCATGAGGAGCCCCACCAGCTGGAGATGCAGGAAGCTGGGGTCGTGGATCCGCAGGCGGAACGGCTGGTCCGTCCCGTCGCTCATGGCATAGCAGGAGTACTGCCCGCGGGGCCCTTCCACGGCGCTGTAGGCGCGGCCCGGGCGCGGGCGGAGGAGGCGCGGCAGGCGCGCCATGATGGGCCCGCCCGGCATCTGGTGCAGGCACTGGTCGATGATCCGGAGGCTCTGGCGGACCTCGTCCATGCGGAGCAGGTAGCGCGCCAGGGAGTCGCCCTCGTTGCGGGTCGGGATGTCGAACTCCAGCTCCGGGTAGACGCTGTACGGGTGCGCGCGGCGGATGTCGAACGGGACGCCGGACGCCCGCAGGTTCGGGCCCGTGGTGCACATTCGTAGGGCGGTCTCGCGATCCAGGACTCCCAGCCCGCGAGCGCGCCGGACGAAGATCTCGTTCTCGTTGAGCAGGCCCATGCCGGCTTCCAGCTGGGCGCCCGCCCGGCCCATCCAGTCGCCCAGGCGGCTCATGAACTCGTGGTTCAGGTCGCCGTTCACGCCGCCGATTCGGAAGTAGTTGAAGAGGAGCTTGGCCCCGGTGACCGCGGCGAGCATCTCCATGATCTCGTCGCGCTCGGCGAAGCTCCACAGGATGGGCGTGATCCCGCCCAGGTCCAGGGCGTACCAGCCCAGGAAGAGCATGTGGCTGGCGATCCGGTTGAGCTCGCCGGTCAGCACCCGGATGTACTCGGCCCGCCTCGGGACCTGCACGTCCAGCAGCTTCTCGAAGGACATCACGGGGCTCCACTCGCAGAAGAGGGAGCTGATGTACTCGAGCGGGTCGAGCTGGCTGATGATGTGGTGGAAGTCGGAGTTCTCGGCGATCTTCTCGACGCCGCGGTGGAGATAGCCCAGCACGGGGTCGAGGTCCACCACCTGCTCGCCGGAGATCTTGAGGACCACCCGCAGGACGCCGTGGGTGGACGGGTGCTGGGGCCCCATGTTCAGGAGCATCTCGCCGTCCCCGAGGGTGTAGAACTCCTGCTGCCGCTCGGTCCGGGCCATCGGGATCGGCTCGAAGATCCCCGCATGCTCCAGCGCGATCGTGAGGGCCGGGTCGTCCAGGCTGGGGCGGGTCGGAGTGGTCATCGGCGGTTTCTTGGCTACCTGGCCGTGGCGGTGCGCCGGACGGTGGCCGCGGCGGCGTCGGCGGGCGTGGCGGCATCCTCCATCGGGCGCACGCCGCCGCCCGGCGAACGCGAGGCGTCGTCGGGGAGGTGGAAGTCCTTGCGCAGCGGGAAGCTCACGAAGTCGTCAGGCAGGTAGATCCGGCGCAGGTCGCGGTTGCCCTCGAAGACGAGGCCGAACATGTCGTACGCCTCGCGCTCCATCCACTCCGCGCCCTTCCACAGGAAGGTGATCGACGGGATGCGAGGCTGATCGCGCGGGATCCCGTCGGCGATGACGCGGAGCCAGTCCGGCGTGACCACGCTCCAGAGGTGATAGACGACCTGGAAGTCGGTCCCGGTGTCCACGCCGGCGAGGTCGCCCAGGTATTCGAACCCGAGGGCCGGATCGTCGTGGAGCGTCCGCATGACGGCCGGAACATCGCCGGGGCGGATCCGCATCTCGGTCTCGTCGTGGCGCTGGCGCACGGGGCCGGTCAGGAGATCCCCGAACGTCCGCTCGATGAGGGCGCGGAAGGCACGGTCCATCGGTCAGACCTGGTCCGGAACGGTCGGGCCGATCGCGCGCTCCGCCCAGTGGCCGCGGCGCTCCTTGACCAGCTGCTGGAGCTTCATCATCCCGTAGATCAGGCCCTCCGGGCGGGGCGGGCAGCCGGGGACGTACACGTCCACCGGGAGGACCCGGTCGATCCCCTGGACGGTGCTGTAGCTCCGCTTGTAGCGCCCACCCGAGCAGGTGCAGTCGCCCATCGCGACGCACCACTTGGGCTCCGGCATCTCCGCCCAGAGGCGGACGAGCGGCTCGGCCATCTTCGTGGTGAGCGTGCCGGCAACGATCAGCACGTCCGCCTGGCGGGGCGAGGCGCGGAACGGGAACATCCCCCAGCGGTCGATGTC
>DATNLY010000010.1:0-3801 GCA_035602635.1 Opitutaceae bacterium
CGGCGCGCTGGGCACGGGAGCCGGGGGGGCCGCAAGGGGCGCGGGGGTCTCGATGACGGTCGATCCCCTGGGGCTGCTGGGAGTCCTCGCGATGGTCATCCCGGTCTCCGTGCTCTTCTCGGCGGTCCTGTTCACCGTCTCGCTCTTCGCGAAGAGCTACAAGGAGGCCCAGACCTACGCCCAGCCCGTCGTGTTCATCGGCATCATCCCGCTCGGGATCGGGACTCTCCCCGGGATCAACCTGAACCTGCCCCTCGCATTGGTGCCGGTCCTCAACATATCATTGGTCTGCAAGGAGATGCTCTCGGGCGTGTGGCACTGGGGATACATTGCCGCGATCTTCGCGACCACGGCCGTTTATGCCGCCGTCGCGCTCGCGCTTGCCGTCAGGATGTTCAAGAGCGAGGGTGTCCTCTTCCGCACATAAGTTGTAAAAGTGGCCCGAAGGGCGCGGGGGCTGCTGTAAACGCGCTGTAAAAGGTCCCGGCATGTATGGTAATATGAAACCAAAGGTGGTGTACTAGGCGTCAACAAGGCACGCAGTACGCGGTACCAGAACATCGAAGCCCATGAATTCACACACGACCAGTCCGTTTCTAAACCGGCCTGAGCTCAGCCTCAAGCGCCGCGACCAGTCGTCGGCATCGCGTCCCCCCATGCCCATCGAGGGAAGCGAGCATTCGGATGGAAATGAGGCCACGCCGCGCGAGGAGACCTCGCTCGAGGCGGCCTGGGACAAGCTTTACCGGGCCCGCTCGCTCCTCGAGGCCGAGCAGGTGCACCTGCGCGACGACCGGATCGCCCTTCAGGGGGTCCTGGAGGAGATCGTGCGGCGCGAGGAGGCGGTGGCCGCCCGAGAGCTGCGCATCCAGCAGATCGAGCTGGAGAAATCCCTCGATAAGGAGGAGGCGGAGGATGAGAAGGAGTCCAGGTCCGCGATCTCGAAGCTGACCCAGGCCCCGTTCGACATCGCCCGCTCGGTTTTCGGCGCCAAGAAGTGATTTGGCGTGCCTCCGGCGCCTTCCCCCCGTAGGGAGGCGTGTCATGGGCGCCCCGCTTTTCCCCCAGCATGTCATCGCGCGCAAGCGCGACGGGGCCGAGCTCACCCGCGAGGAGATAGGGGCCTTCGTCAAGGGGGCGACGGACGGCTCATGGGCGGATTACCAGCTGAGCGCCCTCTTGATGGCGATCTTCCTCAGGGGGATGACGCCGAGGGAGACGGCTTTCCTCACGGAGTCCATGATGAGGTCGGGCATTGTCGCGGACCTCTCCGCGATCCGCCTCCCGAAGGTCGACAAGCACTCCACCGGCGGGGTGGGCGACAAGGTGTCCCTTCACCTGGCCCCCATGGTGGCCGCCTGCGGGGCCGCGGTGCCGATGATCAGCGGGCGCGGCCTCGGGCACACGGGCGGCACGCTCGACAAGCTTGAGTCCATCCGGGGATTCCGCGTCGACCTCTCCGTCTCCGAGTTCCGCTCCCAGGTGGGGAGGATCGGCCTTGCGCTCATCGGCCAGACGGCCGAGTTCGCGCCCGCGGACCGGAAACTCTACGCCCTCAGGGACGTCACGGCCACGGTCGAGAGCATCCCGCTCATCTGCGCCAGCATCCTCAGCAAGAAGATGGCGTCGGGGGCCGACTTCCTCGTCTTTGACGTCAAGTTCGGCCGCGGCGCGTTCATGAGGGACAAGGCGCGGGCCGTCGATCTCGCGTCGGCCCTCACGTCCGCCTCCGCGGCGATGGGAAAGCCCGCGCGGGCCGTGATGACGGCGATGAACGAGCCCCTCGGCCGCGCGGTCGGCAACGCCCTCGAGGTCGCCGAATCGATCGAGTGCCTCAGGGGCGGCGGCCCCAGCGACGTGATGGAGGTCACCTACGCTCTGGGCACGCAGATGCTGACCCTCGCCGGCATTGAGCGGGACGCCGCGGCCGCGAGGGGCCGCCTCGAGCGGAGCCTGTCCACCGGCGCGGCGCTGGCGAAGTTCCGGGAGATGGTCTCCGCGCAGGGGGGCGACCCGGCCGTCGTGGACGATCCCGCGCGCCTGCCGAAGGCCGGCCTGGTGCGGCCGCTGGCGAGCAAGCGCGGCGGCTTCGTCGGCGATGTCGACGCCCTGGGCGTCGCGCTTGCCGCGCTGCGCCTCGGCGCCGGCCGCTCGAGGGCCGAGGACACGATCGACCCTGCGGTTGGCGTGAGCGGCCTTGTCAAGTCGGGCGATCCCGTGAAGGCGGGCGGTGCGCTCTGCGTGATCCACGCGAACAGCGAGGCGACGCTCAGGGAGGCGGCCGCCATCCTCGAGAGCGCGATCGCCGTGGGCGACGCGGCGCCGGCCGCCGCCCCGGTCGTCGGCGAGACGATCGGCTAGCGCCGGCCCGGCCCCCGGCGGCTATTTCTCCAGCCTGGCAAGCTCGCCGGCCGCCTTCTCCCACGCCGCGTTCGCGGCGCCGAGGAGGTCGACGACCGCGCTGAGCTCGCGGTTGAGGTGCTGGGCCTTCCCGGGCTCGGAGTAGGTCTCGGGCGCCTCGAGCGCGGCGGCGAGCTCGTTCTGCTTGGACTCCAGCCGGGAGACCTCCTCCTCGTGGCGGCCGACCTCGATGCGCAGCCTCCTGAGCTCGGACGCGCTGGGCCGCTTTGCGGGCGAGCCGTCCGGCTTCAGCGTGGGGGCGGCCCTGGGCGCGTCGCCAGCCTGCGGCGGCCGCGCCTCCGTGAACCCGGCCGTGAGGGCGGCCCGCTCGTTCTTCGCGCGGGACTTCTCGAGGTAGTAGTCGTAGTTGCCGGCGTAGGGCGTCAGGCGGCCCGAGTGCACGTGGAGCACCGTCTTTGCCAGCGCGCGGATGAAGTACACGTCGTGGCTGATGAAGATGAACGTCCCGTCGTATTCCTGGAGCGCGCCCACCAGGGCGTCGATGGAGGCGATGTCGAGGTGGGTCGTCGGCTCATCCATGAGGAGGAGGTTAGGCGGCTTCACGAGGAGGCGCGCGAGCGCCAGGCGCGACTTCTCGCCGCCCGACAGGACGGAGACCTTCTTGTGGACGTCGTCCTTGCGGAAGAGAAAGGCCCCGAGGATCGCGCGGCCCTGCTGCTCCGTCAGCTGGTTCTCGTTCGTGCGCAGCTCCATCACGTTCTCGAAGACCGTCGCCCCGGCGTGGAGGTTCTCGAGGCGGTTCTGGGCGAAGTAGCCGGTGACGACGTTGCTCCCGAGCTCGAACCGCCCCCCCTGGATGGGGACGACGCCCGCAAGGATCTTGAGCAGCGTGGACTTCCCCGCGCCGTTGGGCCCGACCAGCACGATCTTCTGGCCGCGCTCGGCGGTGAAGTTGAGGTCCCTGTAGACCACGTGGTTGCCGTAGGCCTGCCGGACCTTCTCGAGCTCGGCCACCTTCAGGCCCGAGCGCGGCGGCTTCGGGAACTTGAAGTGGATGCGCTTCAGGTCGTCCTGGGGCTCGTCGACGGCCACGGCCTCGAGGCGCTCGATCTGCTTCTCCTTCGACTTTGCGCGGGACGCCATCGACGCCTTCGCGCCGAAGCGGTCGACGAACCTCTGCAGGTGGGCGATCTCCCTCTGCTGGTTCTTGAACGCGGCCGCCTGCTGCCCCTTGCGCGCCTCCTTCTCGGCGACGTAGTCGTCGTAGTCGCCGGTGTACCGGTTGAGCGTGCCGCCCCGCAGCTCGAGGATCCCGGTGCAGAGGGCGTTCAGGAAGGCCCTGTCGTGCGAGATGACGACCAGGCCGCCCGGGTAGCGCGTCAGGTAGTCCTGGAACCAGAGGAGCGACTCGAGGTCGAGGTGGTTCGTCGGCTCGTCGAG
>DATNLY010000020.1:0-6608 GCA_035602635.1 Opitutaceae bacterium
TGTTCCGCGACGGATGCCCCGGCGGGGAATCCCCCGGCCACGCCTCCGGGCGAGCCGACGCTCTGATAGGCAGGCTCCGCCGCCTCGAGGGAAATGTCGCCCTCTTCTCGCACGGGCATTTTGGGCGCGTCCTGGGCGCGCGCTGGGCTGGGCTACCGGTGGAGGCCGCGGCGCGCCTGAGGCTTGACACCGCCTCCCTGAGCATCCTCGGCTTTGAGCGAGGTGATCCGGCCGCCCCGGTCATCTCGCTTTGGAACGAGCGGGCGCCCAAGGCTTGAACTTCCGCCGCGCCGGGCGGCCGCTCGGGTTGCGTCACCGGGTCCCCCGCAGCTGCCCCAGCATCTGCAGGGCGGGCTCGAATCCCGGCCTGATCCGCAACACCTCGTCGAACTGCGCGGCTGCCTCCGCCCTGCGGGCGCCTCCGCCCGCCAGGAGCATTCCCAGGTTGAAATGCGCCTCCAGCTGGTCGGGACCCAGCCTGATCGCCTCGCGAAGCTCGGCGACCGCCTCGGCCTCCCGGCCGGGGACACCGGCCAGGGCCACCCCCAGGTTGCAATGGGCCGACGGCCTCGAGGGATCGATTCGCACGGATTCCTGGAGCTCCCTCACCGCCTCGGCCATCCGGCCGGGCAGGCCGTACAACACCAACCCCAGGTCGTTATGCGCCCGCGCGGAGCCGGGATCGAGCCTGATCGCCTCCCGGTACGCGGCGGCTGCCTCCTCCTGGCGGGCGGGCTGCCCCTTCAGCAGGGCCCCCAGGTCGGTGAAGGCCACGGCGGTCGGATTGAGCCTGATCGCCTCCCGGTACTGCGCCTCCGCGCCGGGAAGGTCGGGCAGCTGGGCGAGCGCGAATCCCAGGTTCACGCGGATCTCGTCGCTCCCGGGATCGAGGCGCTCGGCCTCCCTCAGGTCGGCGATCGCCTCGGGTAGGCCCCCGGGCATGCCGGTGATGTTGAGCCCGAGATTGTTGAGGGCCCGGGCGTCGCCGGGATTGAGCCTGATCGCCTCCCGGAACTGCGCGATGGCCTCCGGAAGGCGGCCCGGCTGCCGCGCCAGGAGAACGCCGAGGCAGTCGTGCGTGTCCGGGTTGTCGGGATTGAGCCGCAGGGACTCCCTGAACTGCTCGATGGCCTCCCCGGACCTGGGCGCCTGCGCCTGCAGGGCGTAGCCCAGGTTATAGTGGGCGACGGCGTCCAGCGGGCTCTTTCGGACCGTGTCGGCCCAGATGGCCTCCTCGGAGCGGTAGTCGCGGTTGCGCTGCACGGTGAGCCAGCAGAATCCGGCGGCCACGGCCGGCCAGATCCAGAGGCTGCGCCGGCCGAGCAGGGCGTACGCCCCCGTCACCCCCAGGCAGACCACGGCCGCAAGCGCCAGGTACATGCGGTGCTCGACGATCATCTGCGTCGTCCCGGGAACGAGGCTGGTGGGGGCCAGGATGGCCAGGAACCAGAGCCCCAGGAACCCGAGCGCTGGGGATCGCCGGCAGGCCGCGAGGATTCCCGCAATCAGGAGGAGCACCGGCAGCGTCCACAGGGCCGCCTCGAGCGCCCCCGTCACCCAGAACGTGCCGTAGCTCAGGACCAGCGGGTGCGGCCAGACGCTGAGCCGAAGGTAGCGCACGATCGCCTCGCCCTGGGTAAGCTCGTAGGCCCACCAGCGGGTCCGGACCCCGAAGCCGACCGAGCCGCCCCTGTTGCCGCCTCCCGACGCGACCAGGTAGCCCAGCAGCAGCCAGGTGCCGGCCAGGGCGGCGATCACCGGGCCGTGCCGCCGCCATGCGTCCCGGAAGGTGCCGCAGAAGAAGGCGCGGTCGTAGAGGAGCACGATCACCGGGGCCGAGACCATGACCTCCTTTGTTCCCATGCCGAGCAGGCACGAGCCGACGGCCGCCGCCCACCATCCCGCCGGCCTCGGCACCAGGATGCCCCGGATGAAGCAGTAAAGGGTGAGGAGATAGAACAGGCCCATCAGTGATTCGGCCCGCTGGATCGTGTAGGTGACCGCCTCGGTCTGGAGGGGATGCACCGTCCAGACGACCGCCGTGGCCAGGGCCAGCGGCAGCGCCGCGTCCCCGAAGCGGGGCCTCATGCTCGGCAGGAGCAGGGTCTGGCGAACGATGCCAAACAGGACCAGCCCCGCGGCCACGTGGATCAGGAGGTTGGCATAGTGGTAGCCCGCGGGGTCGAGGCCCCCGGCCGCATAATTGAGCGCCAGGCTGAGGTTGAGCACCGGCCGCCCCTGCGCCGTCGCCACCTGGCGGCGGGGATCGAGAACGGCGCCGATCTCCGAGATCCCCCGAATGCTCGGGTTCTCGGATATCGCAAGCGAGTCGTCGAAGATGAACGGCCCGTGGAGGCTGTTGTGGTAGGCGGCCAGCCCTGCGGCCGCGATGAGCCCGGCGCAGAGCAGGACCCCCGCGCGGGCCCTTGGAGGCGCAGCCAAGGGGAGGCTCGTTTCGGGCGTCGGGGCCGGCATGGGGTGCGGGCCCGAAGTCTGGCGGCCGGCGCGCGCGGTGCGAAGGAAATTTGCGGGCCGGGTCCCCTTGGCGCCCGGCTCAGACGGGCCTTCCCAGGCGCCTGGCCGAGACCAAGGCGAGCATGCTTCCCATGTAGGCGATAATGATGAGCAGCCCGAGCCGGTGGTTGCCGATCGCCATCGCGAGGTACTCGCAGAATCCCCCGAGCATCGCGCCAATCAGGTTGGCGCCGAAGGCGGCGGACGGGGACGCCGCGTCGCGGAACGTCGTCGAGAAGATGATCCCGGCGAAGAACACCGGGAGCGGCACGACGAGGAGTGTCCACAGGAGCCGGCCGGCGAAGTCGTACTCGAGCACGTGCTCCCGCGGCACGAGGAGCAGGAGCGCCAGGACGGCGAACAGGGGCGCGTACATCCAGAACGCGAAGCCCCTCATGCGCTCCGCCGCCAGGTTCGCCCCGATAACCATGAGGAGCACGCCGGCCACGACGACCATCGTGACAAACCACGTCGCGCCGAAGAAGAGCGTGGAGTCGCTGATGCTCTTGGTCTCCAGCAGAAGGAACCCCATCCCGAGGAGGCCGAAGTGGACGTCCCCCCTCCCGAACGTGGTGCGCCGCAGCCAGGCGACGGCCGCGACCGAGAACGCCAGGAGCGTGGCGATCCCGACCAGGTAGTCGGAGGGGATCGTCCTCCTCATCAGGTACAGGAACGGCCAGTCGTCGGTCGGCAGGTCGATCGGCGGCGGATTGCCGTAGCTTATCCGGGTGTACCGGAAGGCCTTCTGAGGCAGCTGCACCCGGGCGTCCCTCGGCACGCAGAGGATGAGCTGGGGCCCGTCGGCGTCGTAGTAGAGGGTCGGCTCCCTCCCGGTGGCCGCGGCCACCATCTCGTAGAGCTTCGGCCCCATCCACGGCCTGCCCAGTCCGAACGAGAGGGTGAGCATCCCCCTGTCGTTGAGCAGCCGGAACGCCGACCGTATGCCCTCGACCGTGTAGACATAACCGTCCAGCCGGACGTTGTTCATCGTGCTGAACAGCGCCTGGGAATCGAGGAAGCCGAAGGCCACGAGGTCGTAGCCCGGGGCCGCCTTCGCAAGGAACGAGCGGGCGTCGTCGATGTGGACCGACACCCTCGGGTCGGAATACGGGGCCCCCGCGTTGAACCGCCGGGAAATCCTGATGATGGCCGGGTCGATCTCCACGGCGTCGACATGCCTCACCCCGGCCGCGAGGGCCGCCTCCACGTCGCAGCCCCCGCCGGCGCCGACGACCATGACGCGGTCGCGCCCGTCCGAGACGGCGTAGGGGATGCCGTACTGGAACTGGAGCCAGCGGACCCCCAGGGCGGCGTTTGTCCCGGGGGTGTAGCGCGACGGGTCGAGCGAGGCGTCGAGATGGTAGCCAAACTGGTTGACGTTGACGCTGTAGACCGGGGGATCCCTCATCGTCAGCAGGTCCGCCGGGGGGGCGCCCACCGTCGCGCCGGGCACCCCGATCTGGCGCACCGTGATGTAGTAGTAGGGCGACCACACGGCCTTGGGATCGCTGTTCCAGATGATCGCGGCGAGGACGGCCGCGAACAGGGGAACGGCGGCGGGCCAGCGCCGCCGCCCCGATATCGCCAGGTAGATGAGCATGACGGCCGCCATCCCCAGGACGGGCGAGAACATCCGCAGCGAGAACAGCCCGAAGCACAGCGTCCCCGAGAGGCTTCCGGCGAGGTCCCACGCATAGGCCGGGAGCCGCGGGAGCGAGTTGAACAGGGTTCCCATCCGCTGGCCCAGGGGAACGAAGAGCAGGGCGTTCAGGGCGAAGATCCGGACCAGGACAAACGCCTGGAAGAGGGTCGGGGAGAGCGCGAAGAAATGGGCCTCGCTCGCCGAGGTCCCGATCACCGAGTTGCGGTCAAGGAGGAGCATGCCGATGTCGCACGCGAGGAACGCCGGGAACCAGCCCAGCAGGCGCCATTCCTGGCGCTCGCCAGCGCCCCCGCGCCGAGGCCGAGGAACGAGCTGAGCAGCATCAGGTTCGCGTAGTACGCGACCAGGCGCACCACGGAGGGCACCCACCGGATCACCATCATCTCCAGGAAGAGGGCCGTGAACGAAAGCGCGAACATCTCCCATTTCATCCGGCGCATCTCCGCGGGGGTTTCGGTCATCGCCCGACGATTACCGCCGCGCCCCGCGCGAAAGGAAATAACAAAAGCCCGGGGCGGGCGGCCCTCGCCCGGTTTCGCGGATACTCCGATGGACACTTCGCGCAAATGGTGCACATGATTGCGCAAATCATGAACAGCACCCGGGGGGAGGGCCTGATAGCATGTGCCACCCCCTTCCCCCCACCGCAAACCACCGAGAACCCTTGATCCCCGTAGACCTGGACCTCGTCCGAAAGCACGACCTGCCGGTGCCGCGCTACACGTCGTACCCGACCGCGGTGCAGTTCGCGGACTATGCCTCGCCCGGCCCGCTGCTCGCGCACCTGGACGAGACGAACCGCGACGGGTCGGTCCCGCTCTCGCTCTACTTTCACCTGCCGTTCTGCGAGTCGCTCTGCTGGTTCTGCGGGTGCACGACGGTCATCACGGTGAACCATGCCAGCGCGGACGCCTACATCGACTGCCTCGAGAGGGAGATGGACCTCTACCTCCCGAGGATCCATCCGGGGCGCCGGGTTGCGCAGCTGCACTACGGCGGCGGCACCCCGACCTTCCTCAGCCCTGGGCAGCTCGCCCGCCTTGGGAGCCTGACCCGCAGCCGGTTCGCGTTCGCCCCCGGCGCGGAGCTGAGCGTGGAGATCGACCCCCGGCGCCTGACCCGGGACCATATCACCGCCCTGGCCGCGCAGGGCTTCAACCGCGCCTCGCTGGGCGTGCAGGACTTCAACCCCGAGGTCCAGCAGGCCGTGCACCGCATCCAGCCGAGGGAGATGACCGGGCAGGCGGTCGACTGGCTGCGCGAGGAGGGCTTCACTTCGGTCAATTTCGACCTGATCTACGGGCTGCCCCACCAGACGGTGGATTCCTTCCGGGACACCCTCGGGCAGGCCCTTGAGCTCGGCCCCGACCGGCTGGCGGTGTTCAGCTATGCGCACGTGCCCTGGATGAAGCCCGCGCAGAAGATCCTCGACCGGGGCGGCGCGCTGCCCGCGCCGGAGACCAAGCTCGCCATGCTCAAGCTTGTCATGGAGACCCTGACAGGCAGCGGCTATGCCTACATCGGCATGGACCACTTCGCCCGCGAGACCGACGAGCTGGCAAGGGCCCGGGCCGCGGGCACGCTCCAGCGCAATTTCCAGGGCTACAGCACCCAGGCCGGCGGAGAGATCATGGGGTTCGGCATGTCCGCCGTCTCGCAGACCCCCTCCGGATACCGGCAGAACCACAAGGATCTCGGGAAGTACCGCGCGGCGCTGGACCGGGGCGAATTTCCGGTGGCCCGCGGCCTGGAGGCCACGGAGGAGGACCGGCGCCGCCGGGAGATCATCATGCGCATCATGTGCTACCTGCGGCTCGACTTCGCGGAGCTGTCGGGCCTGTTCGGGTTCGACTTTGCGGGCCGCTACGGCGGCGAGCTCGCGAAGATGGAGCCCCTGGCGCTCGACGGGCTTGTCGAGGTCACGGGGAAGGGGCTCCTCGTGACGGAGGCCGGGAGGCTTTTCCTCCGCAATATCGCGGTCTGCTTCGACGCCTACTATGAGGCCGGCGCGAAGCACCACGCGCGGGCCGTATGACGGGCGCCGCGCCAGGCTCCGCCGCAGATCCGCGACCCGTCGCCGTCCTCGGCGCCGGGATAACGGGCCTGACGGCCGCGTGGCGGCTCAGGAGGGCGGGGGTGCCCGTCGTCGTCTTCGAGGCGTCGGCGCGCGTGGGCGGGGCGATCGGGTCCTGCCGGGAGGGCGGCTGGCTGCGTGAGCTCGGGCCCAATTCGCTGATCGAGGGATCGGCCGACCTGGCCGCGCTGATCGAGGGGGCGGGGCTGGGCCCGCGCCGCGTCTTCGCCCCCCTTGCGGGGAGGCGGTATGTCGTCCGCGGGGGAAGGCCCGTCGCCATGCCCGGATCGGCGGGCGGCTTTGTCACGAGCCGGCTCTTCTCCCCCGGCGCGAAGCTCAGGATACTGGGGGAGTTCT
>DATNLY010000031.1:0-3608 GCA_035602635.1 Opitutaceae bacterium
TCCGTCGTAGGCGCAGACGCATTTCCACCGCGTCAAGGCTAGCCGCCCTCCCCTGCGGCTCCCGGCATGTGCCCGTCGAGGAAGTCCTGGAGGACGAGGGTCGCCGCCCTCGAGTCGACGAGGCCCGTCTTGCGGGCGGCCCTTCGCTTCGCGGGGGGAATCGTCGACTCCGCCTCATAGCTTGTCAGGCGCTCGTCGACGAGGTGGACGGGCAGGTTGAATTCGGACGCGAGCCTGCGCGCAAACTCCTCGACCTCGAGGGCCTTTGGCCCGGAGGTGCCGTCCATGTTGAGCGGATGCCCGAGCACGATGTCCGTTATCTTCCGGTCCCTGAGGACGGCGGCGATGCCCGCCCATTGCCTTGCGCCGTCCGGGAAGGAGAGCGCCGGCAGGGGCGTCGCGACGCCGATATCGTCGCCGTAGGAGAGCCCGATCCTCCTTGTCCCGTGGTCTATGCCGAGGCAGCGCATGGCCAGGGCCGCTCAGGCGGCCAGCTCGGGGTGGGACGCGGCGTAGGCGGCTGCGGCCCGGCCAAAGGCCCCCTTGAGCCGGGACGTGACCGAATCCGGCCCCACGGTGAAGGCGACGTCGTCGATCGAGCCCACGGGGGTTATGCCCTTGGTCGTGGAGAGCAGGAAGCACCCCTCAAAGGAACCGAGGTCCGCCGGGAGGACCGTCTCCTCGACGGCCTTGATTCCCTCGGATGCGGCGATTCCGCCGAGAAGGAGGCTGCGGGTGATGCCCCCGAGGATGCCCGCCGCCATCGGCGGCGTGACCATGGCCGAGCCCCGCGTGAACGCGATGTTCGAGACGGCGGCCTCGGTCACCTCCCCGGCAAGGTTGAGCATGACGACCTCGTCGGCGCCGCGCGAGCGGGCCTCGCGAAGGCAAAGAAGGTTGTTGAGGTAGTTGCCCGTCTTCCATGCGGGATCCAGGCTTTGCGACGGGTTGCGGCGAAGGGATTTCGCCATCGAGAGTCGCAGGCCCGTGCGGAGCTTCTCGGCCGGGGTCTCCGGGCAGGGCTGCACAAGGAGGGTGAAGTCGGGGTTCTCCGCCAGCGCTGTATCAAGGCCGATCGCACCCTCGCCGCGCGTGATCTGGAGCCTTATATAGAGCTCTCCAGACCTGGGCACAACCTGGCGATAGGCGCTTGTCGTGCGGCGGATCTCGGACAGCAGCCGCTCGGGAGTGACGTCGAGGCGCATATGCAGGGCCTGCGCGGACGCTTGAAGCCTCCGCAAGTGCTCCTCCCATGCGAATATAGTGCCATTATAGGTGCGCCACACCTCGTAGATGGCGTCTCCGTACAGGAATCCTCGGTTGAGCGGCGATATAGAGGGTTCGCTCGCCGGGTGCAGCCGCCCGTTCGTGTTGGCCTGAATAAAGTGCGTGGGCATCATCGGGGCCGAATGCGGCCAGGCGGCCCCGGCACATGAAGCGGCGGCCGTCCCCTGCTGGCAAGACTTCGCGTCCCCTAGGCGCGCGCCTTCACCAGGCCTAGCGCCTTCTTTATGTTCTGGACGCTTGGAAGGGAGATGCTGAGCGACTTGGCGATCTGGGAGCCGGTTTTCCCGGCCTCGACGAGCTTCTTCACTTCCAGGCGGGTCTCCTCGGTGATGACCGCGCGCCGGCGGCGCTTGGGCTTGCCGGCGGCCTTGGCCGGCCGGCCCCTGGGGCCCTTGGCTCCGGAGCCAGAGACCGCCTTCAGGGCCTTCACGAATTCGCCGAGCGAGGCGAAGCCGTACTTCAGGTGCAGCGACGCCAGCTCCCTTTGGAGACCCTTGGCGATCGACTTCTCTAGGTTGACGATCTTGGCCTTCGTGGCCTCGAGTTCCTTGATCTGTTTGGTAACCATGGTCCGGCAACGGTCCCACCTGTGCCTCAATATAGCAAGCACGAGCTTTGATATTCGCCCCGCCTTTGCTTGATACAACACCTCCCGGGGATTCCCTCGACGTGGCCCTTGTATCGATTATGAGGTTTGCATGGAACCTATAGCCGCGGCCCGCAAGGAGTCGTTTGCGACTGGTACGCGGCTGTTCGTGGGCTCCGTGGCGGTCTCAAACGCTGTGGCATTCGCGTCCATCTGGATCCAGTGGCGCGGACTATTCGGCCCGTCCGGGATCCTGCCCGCCGGCCAGTTCCTGGCGGCCGCACACGCCCAGCTCGGCCCCAGCGCGTGGTTTGACGTGCCGACCCTCTGCTGGGTGTTCGGGACGGGCCATTTCATCGATCTTCTCTGCTTCCTCGGCATCGGCCTGTCGGTCCTCCTCATCGCCGGGTACGCGCCGGCGGCGTGCCTCGCGCTCATCTGGGTGTTCCACCTGTCGCTGGTGTCCGTCGGCCAGATCTTCTACGATTTCCAGTGGGACGGCCTGCTGCTCGAGAGCACGCTAATCGCGGCGTGGCTCGTGCCGTGGACGATCGGCCGCGCGCGCGGCCCCTTTGACCCCCCCCGCCTGGCGCGCTACCTCGCCTGGTGGCTCCTGTTCCGGCTCATGTTCCTCTCGGGCATCGTGAAGCTGACAAGCGGCGACCCGGCATGGAGAAACCTGACCGCCCTCGCCTACCACTACCAGACGCAGCCCCTGCCGAGCCCGCTGGCCTGGTATTTCCAGCAGCTCCCCCTGTGGTTCCAGAGGGCGTCCTGCGCGGCCATGTTCGCGGCCGAGCTCATTGCCCCCATTTGCATTCCCGCTCCCAGAGCCGTCCGGCATGCCGCAGCGTTCGCCATGATCGCCATCCAGATCCTGATCGCCCTCACCGGAAACTACGCCTACTTCAACATTCTCTCCGTCGGGCTCTGCCTCGCATGCCTGGACGACTCCTGGTGGCGGCGGATCGGTTGGCGGGGAGGCGACGTCGCCGACGCTGCGCCGGCGGGCCGGCCGAGGGCGACGCTGCTCCGCTGGTTCGCGGCGTTTTCGGTCGGGGTGACGTTCTTTGAGACGGCGGCGGCCATGTCCAGGGGCGCCGCGAACTCCCCGCTGGTGCGCGCTGTCGCCACCGCGGTCGGGCCCTTCCGCAGCTTCAACGACTACGGCCTGTTCGCCGTCATGACGACGGAGCGCCCGGAGCTCGTGTTCGAGGGCAGCAATGACGGCCGCGACTGGCGCGAGTACCAGTTCCCGTTCAAGCCCGGGGATCCCACCCGGAGGCCCCGCTGGGTCGCGCCCTACCAGCCGCGCCTCGACTGGCAGCTCTGGTTCGCAGCGCTCGACTCCCCTGACAACAACACGTGGGTCGGCACGGTCTGCGTGCGAATCCTGAAGAACGACCGCGACGTCCTCGCGCTCTTCTCGCTCAATCCCTTCCCGGAGCATGCCCCTCACCTTGTGCGGGTCGTGCGCTACCGGTATGAGTTCACGGACACTTCGGAGCGGGCGGCGACCGGAAACTGGTGGCGCCGGACGCCGCTTGACTTCTACATCCCCGCGGTGGGCCTTCCCGACGACGCCAAATGAAGCCCACGGCCCGCGAGAAATTTGCCGCCTTGCTGCGGGATGCGATCCTTGGCGGGACCCTGGTCAAGCTGACGCTCGGCAAGCCCTCAGGGGGAGACCCCACCCTGAAGAACCTGTTCGTGCGCCCCGTCCTCCTCAAGTCGG
>DATNLY010000059.1:0-5644 GCA_035602635.1 Opitutaceae bacterium
AGCGGACCTGGTTTCGCACGCAATTGCCGCCCCACCGGGTGGTGGACGCGTCGCTGCCCTGCGACGAGGCGTCCCTCTTCCTAGGGTGACGGGCGCCTGCGCTGGTACACGTCCTTGTAGTAGACAAGCGTGTCGTTCACCAGGTCGACGACGCCGCTTTCCCCGGTCGAGATGCAGAGCAGGCCGTCGTGGCGCCCGAACCTGTAGGTGTCCCGTGAGTCGTTGATGGGGCCCTTGGCGCCGATCTCGTAGAAGCGAACCTGGCCCGCCGCGTCGACCTCTATCACGCGGTCGCCGGTGTGGTTGCCCGTCGCGTACACGCCCGCGATCGCAGCCTCCCTGGTCTTAGCCTCGTCGGCGTCGGTGATGAGCGTTATGTCCGGCTTCTTGTTGACGCTCTCGACGTAGAAGACCGAGTAGAGGATGTAGCCGTTGAGCACGAGGCCCACCACGAGCATGGCAAACGCTATCCCGCGGTGCGGCGCGGTCGGGGGGGGCTGGTCGGATTCCTCCGAGAAGGGAGCGTGGGTGTCGGGGACGCGGTCGAGGCGCTCAAGGATGCGCGGCACGCTCATCTCGATGCCCGGCGCGGAATGGTCCCGGATGTCGTATACCTGCAGCCTTCCCCGGCTTGTGCGGATGATCAGCTTGGCGCCGCGGCCCGCGGCCACGATGCTTGGGTCGTACTCCTCGTTGTCCACGGGGTCGATCTCGCAGAACGACTCCAGGAGCGTCGTGATGTCGGACACGCTCATGTCGCCGCGGTCAACGCTCTCGCTGACGGCGTTCGCCCTCCGGCCGTCGGGCCCCAGGTTGGTGGTCGAGACTATGTACATCCTAGTGCTCCAGTACGAAAACAGGGTAGTTGCGATATCCGAGGAAAAAATTGCCCGAGCTGAGGTTTCCGTCGTCCAGCTTGCGGTCGATGTCGGAGAGCTGGTTGAAATCCGAGGAGACCGCGTTGGGGCCCACCGAGGAGATGATGATGACGGCCGCGTAACGGCCGCCCCCCTGGGGGCTCTGCGTCGCGAACTGGTAGTAGCCCCCGATCGGGGTCACCCGCGACCAGTTTGTCTGGCTGAGGTAGCCGTCCATGCCCGCCGGAAACACCCCGGGGGCGCCGCCTCCCGGCGGCCAGTCGCCGTGCTCCTGGGCGTAGGCCTGGAACGCCCCCGAGTACACGCGCAGGTCGTTCATGACCGCGCTTGAGCGGGCGTTGATCGCGTTCTTCTTGAGCGCCGGCACGGACACCGCGGCCAGGATCCCAATGATGAGTACGACGACCGCGAGCTCCAGGAGGCTGAATCCGGCGCCGGGGCCGGCGCCCTCAATCGGGAAGGTTGATTCGGTAGAGCTGCAGCGAGCTGCCCTCGAGGAACCGCAGGTTAGCGATGGCCGAGAGCAGACTGACCTTCGCCTGCAATTCGCTGACGCGGGCGGTTTCAAGAGTGTTCTGAGATTGGAGCACAAGGTAGCTTGTGGCAAGACCGGCGTCGAATTGGGCCTTGGTGAGCTCGTAGGCCTTCTGGGCAAACTTCGTGTTTTCCGCCGAGCTGCGCACGCTGGCGATGCTCGTCTGGACCGCGCGCACCGCGGCCCGGACCCCCACGACAAGCTGCTGGTCGGCCGCGTCGTAGGCGACCTCCTGGCTGTGGACGCCCGCGACGGCCTGGCGGTAGGCCGCCCGCCCGGCGCTCAGGCCCCAGGGGACGCTCAGGGTCAGGCCGGCGGTCCAGTTGTATCCGCTCCAGGTGCCGGTGAACGACTGCCCGGCGCTGGAGGCGTACGAGCTGTACCCGAGTCCGCCGTTCACATTCAGCGTGGGGAGCCTGTCCCTCTTGGCCTTCAGGGCGGTGAGCTTGAGCTGGTCGATCAGCGCCTGGGCGATGGCGAGGTTGGGCCCGTCGTCCCGGGCGAGCTTGTAGGACCGGTCAAACGAGACGTCGGGCTCGCCGACAAACGGGAAATTGATGGCCCCCACCGCCGTGGCGAACCGGCGGTCGCCGAGCAGCTGCAGAAGGTCGTCCTCGCTGTTGTGGACGGCCTGCTCGTCGAGGATGAGGAGGTTGCGGGCCGCGGCGACGCCGGCCTGGGCGTTCATCACGTCTAGGTCCGTCTGGATGCCCGTCTCGCGCCTGATGGTATTCTCGTCGAGAAGCTGCTGCGCCTGCTTGAGCTCCTCCTGCTGCACCTTGTACTGCTCGCGCTGGAAAAGGAGGTTGTAGTAGGTCGTCTCGACGTTGAGGACCATCGTCAGGACCGCGCTCTTGAAGTTCAGGTTTGAGATCGTCACGCCGAGCCTCGCGTTCTCGATGGCCGCGCGGTTGTAGTCGGTCCCGGCGCCGTACAGAAGGGGCTGCGTCACGGTGATGGACGCGTTGCTCCCATATGCCGGATCGGGCTGGGAGTAGGCCGGCGCGAAATAACCGCGCTCCAGGCTGTAGCCCGCCGAGACGGTCCCTCCGGTGATCAGCGTGTCGGCCATGGAGAACGTCGCCGTCTCCGTGCTGGTGTACGGGACGCTGCCGGGGATGGCCTGGGCGGTCGCCTGCTGGACGACCGACTTGTTTGTGTTGAACCCGAGCGTGGGCCCGAAGGCCGCCTGCTGGATCACCACCGCATCCACGGACTGGAGCACGCTGAACTGCTGGATCTTGACGTTGAAGTTGCGGCCGAGCGCTTGGGCGACGCAGTTTTCCAGGGTCACGTCGCCGGAGAGGTCGACGTCGGTCGCCGGGTCGGCGAAGGCCGGCATCCCGGAAGGGCTCCCAGCGGCGGGCGCCGGCCGGGTTGACCAAAGGCAGAGCAGGGCCAGGCAGGCGCGGGCTGTGGATCTTGGCGTCATGTTGGGGGATGGTCCGGCGATGCCTGGATAAACACGCGCGGACTGTCCAAAGTTGCTTAAATTCTGAGTGCCGCGCCCCGGAATGGGGCTACTTCGCAGTGGTGTCGCCCCGCTTGAGCTCCTGGTCGACCAAGTCCCCCAGGATTGCCGCGGATTCCGAGCCCGAGTAGGCCCGGGCCAGCTGCGCCCTAGTCTGGGCGTAAAGCGGCGTGGCCTCCCCCAGCGGCGGGGTTGTCTTGTCCGCGGCGTAGACCAGGGTTCCCTTGTCCGCCGTCGCCTCCATGTCCGACACGCTTCCCTTCCCGAGGCTGTCCAGCACCCCGGTCACGACGGGGTCGATGTCACGGGGCTGCTCGCGCAGCTTGAATGCCGGGTAGTCCTTCACCACGACCCGGACCGCTCCCGCCGCCTCTCCCGCCGCCTTGCCGAAGGGCTCCCCGGCCTTGAGCCGGCGCTCGATGCCCGCCTTCAGGAGCCTTCCGAACTCGACGAAACGCATGCGCTTCTGGTTGTCGAATGCGTCGGCGCGGACCTTGTCCCGCACCTCCGCGAGCGAGGGATCGCGGGCGGGAAGGGTGTCCCTGAGGATCAGGACGACGGCCCCCGACGGGCTCGGCAGGGCCTCGGAATAGAAGCGGTCCCCGTTGAGCCGGAAGGCCGCGTCCGCGATCTCGCGCGAGCCGCCCAGCTCCGCCGGGCCCGCGTCGAGCGTGAAGGGGGCGAGGCTCGAGGCCTTGAGCCCCTGCTTGGCGAGAAATGCATCGAGGGCGGCGCCGCGGGCGACCTTGCCGTCAAAGAGCCCGAAGGCGACATCGGACCCGGCCTTGACCGCAGCGCGCTGGGCCCTCTCCGCCACCAGGGCGATCCGGACCTGGTCCTTCACCGCCGCGAAATCGGCCTCCGGGTCCGCCTTTGCGGGCGCCTTCGGCGCCGCTGCCCTCGGAAAGCGGCCCGGGTTCGCGGCGTAGAAGCTGCGGAGCTCGGCATCGCTGGGCGGGGCCACCTGCGGAAGGTACGCCTCCGTCGGAAACACGATGGCGTCCACCAAGACGCGCGGCGCCACCTTGTAACGGAACATGTTGTCGGAAAAATACTTGGACAAATCGGCATCCGAAATGGTCACTCCCGGGTCGAAGCCGGCGTAGTCGACGCTCGCCGTCGATATCGTCCAGCTGGTGTCCCCCCTTGCGACGAGCGAGTTGACGTCTCCCGGCAGGACGTATCCCGGCCCGGCGAGCAGCGCCTGGATCTTCTGGGCCCTCACGTCGTCGGCGATCACGCGGGCGAGGTCCGCCTCCGAAACGGTGTTGTCCGACTTCAGGTTGCTCCGGAGCAGGTCGTAGCGCGATACATCGAACTGGCCGTCGGGCCCGGCGAAGATGCGCAGGTGCCTGATGTAGTCCTGGAGCTCGGCCGGGGTTGCGGGGGGCACATGCAGCTCATCGGCCATGTGGAGGGCGGCGACCCTCTGGTACGCGTAGTACTGGATCTGGTCGGCCGTGGCCTCGGACGCGAGCTGGAGCTGCGCGCTCATCCGGCCGTCGTCCTGGATCCTGCGGGCATCCTCAAGGGAGGCCAGGTTGTGTCCGAAGAAGTCGCGTGTGACGGCGGTGCGGTCCGCGCGCCCGATGCCGGGGGTAGATCCGATCGTGAAGATGAAGGGCACGACCATGCCGACCAGTAGCAGCGCAAATATGAGGCGAAAGTGGTGCTGAAAGGACCGCTGGATCCAGGAAATCATGAGGGTAAAAGGGAGCGGAGGCTAGGCTACCGCCCGGGGCTGGCAACGCTTTATTTCCCAGCGCGCTCGGCGTCGAGGAGCTCGCCGACCGACCTGCCGAAGAAGGCCTGCTGTCCCAGCCGCTCGATCGCCCCGCCGAAATCGCGCACGATCGGGTCGATCGTGTCGAGGGCGTCCCCGGACGGGTCCGCCCCCTTGCTCTCGGCCGCCAGCTTGAAGTCGAGCATCGTGATCCGGTTGAGCGGCTTGGCGGGCTGGTAGCGGACGTCCGCCGGGTCCGCGCCGGGGCCCGGCGGGACCGAGGTGACATAGCCCAGGTCGACGATCCGGTTCAGGCACTCGTTCAGGATCTGGGTCGGCAGCCTCGCGGCGCTCGCGAGCTCCGCGACGGAAATTGGGGGCTCGCCCAGGTGGAAGCGGCGGCAGATCGCCATCAGCACCGCGAGGGAGAGGCGCTCCCGGTTGACCGCGCTCAGGCTGCCCCAGACCAGCCGGCTGCTGCGCACGTGGACATTCTGGACGGCGTAGCTTATCTGCCCCCCGATGAGCACGAAGAGCCAGAAGACGTAGAGGCCGAGCATGAGGACGGGGATGACCCCGAGGGAGCCGAAGAGGCTCCGGGTGAGGAGGACGCGCCGCAGGTAGAGGAATTGCAGGTAGTTGTTCGCCGTGAGCAGCAGCGCGACGGCAAGGGCGCCCGAGAGCGCGGCGAACCACTTCACCCGGGTGTTCGGGATCGTCCTGTAGAAGACGGCCAGGACCGCGACAAGGAGCCCGAACGAAAGCGACGGGAGCGACCAGCGCAGGAGCCTGACAATCTCGGCCCCGAACGGCAGCCGTCCCACGAAGACGTTCACGAAGGCACCCGCCCCCATGAGGGCCACCGTGGCGAAGAAGAGGACGCCCCCGAGCGTCAGGATGGCCCAATAGATGACCACCCGCATCAGGATCGAGCGGCCGCGGCGCACGCCCCAGATCTCGTTGAAGACGTCCTCGATCGCCTTGAAGAGGAAGAGCACGATCAGGATGAGCGAGAGACCGCCCACGATGCCGACGGT
>DATNLY010000092.1:0-4096 GCA_035602635.1 Opitutaceae bacterium
CCGTTGCTCGCCAGCGAGCCGCTGACTGCGGTGCGAACGATTGCAACCATTGGAGTAAGGCGATTTGTAGTGCTATGCGATTTGGCGCGGCCGATCAACCGGCGCGCATTGGTGAAGGTGGGAGCACTTGACGAAATCTCATCGGCTCGGATCATGCAGACCTTCATGATGTTGCTGGCGCGGTAGCGTGCGACGGGGATATGCATGAGGCAATTGGACTCATGCAGTCTTCAGAAAGACCAGGATTTACATTCAGACGACACCGGCCGAGCCAGGTTGAGGACTTCCCACTATATGACGGGAGTGCCCTTATGCATCCATAGCCCGCGCGCCCAGAAAATGGGCTATCACCGGCAGTCCCGATGAACGCCGATCCGCCTCTGCGCCCATCCCTGCGCGGTCTGCGCGATGACGAGATAGGTTTCGCTTATGAGATCTATCTGCAGGCCTGCGCGTGGCTGAAAGGCAAGGGCGTGAGGCAGTGGCTGACCCCGAAGCCCAGAGCGACATTTGAAGGGCGGCAGGCGAGGGGTGAAAACTTCGGCCTTTTCCTGGGGAGCGACCTCGCTGTGATCGTGACGCTCAGCCTCGAGGTCCATGAATACTGGCGCGGGGAACTTGGCGGGGAAGGGCGGTGGTGGCTGCACACCCTCGCGGTTGCGCCCGGGTTTAGGGGAAGGCGCCTGGGCGAGGAGGCGGTCGCGGCCGCGGCCTCGCTGCTCCGCTCCAAGGCAGTCCCCGAGCTGTACCTCGACTGCGGCGCGGACGGCATCCTGCCGGCTTACTATGGGAGACTTGGCTTTGGTACCCTGGCGAACAAGGCCATCACCTACCCGTCAGGGAACACCTATCCCATCGTTCTCATGCGCATGGCCCTCGCGCCGGGCTGAGGCGGCTCAATCCAGGCCGCCTTAAAGCCCCGCCCGGCCGGATCCTGTACCTGAACCGGCTTTCAGGTTGGCGCGGGCGATCGCCGTGCCGTTGAATGCCGGCCCCTCCCGTGTTCCCGGCATTCCTCACCGCATTCTTCTTTGCCCTCAACGGCACGTGCGCCACCCACAGCATCCGCCTGCTGGGCACGCTGAGGGCCAACCTGAGCCGCCTCGTCATCGGGGTCGTTGTCCTCGGCCTCTTCGCCCACACAGTCGGCGGCGGCTTCAGCAGCGCGGGCACGGCCTGGTTTTTCTTGAGCGGGGTCATCGGCCTCGGAGTGGGGGATCTGGGAGTGTACGCCGCGCTGCCTCTCCTTGGAACCCGCATCACCATACTCATGGTTCAGTGCCTCTCCGCCCCGATCGCGGCGCTCGCCGAATGGTGGTGGCTTGGGACGCGGCTTTCGGCGGCGCAGATACTCTTCGGCGGAGTCATCCTTCTTGGTGTGACCGTGGCCATGGCGCCGGGCCGGGCGAATCCGCCGCATGTCCGGGTGAGGGCGCGGGGATTTCTCTATGGATTCGTCGGCGCCTGCGGTCAGGGCCTGGGCGCCGCGCTCCTGAGCCGCAAGGCGGTCATGGTTGCCTCCGCCGCGGGAGAATCGGTCTCGAACGTCACCTTCGGGCTGACCGCGGCGTACGAGAGGCTCCTTGCCGGGCTCGCCTTCACGTTCCTCTGGTTCTGGATCCTGCGGCTTCTGCGCCGGCTGCCGGGTCCGCCACCTTCCGCCCCTGGAAGGGCCCGCGCGTCCTGGCTGTGGACGCTTGGCAATGGTTTCGCGGGGCCCGTCGCCGGCGTGGGCTGCTTCCAATGGGCGCTTGCGACGACGCCGAGCGGCGTCGTCCTTCCCATTGTGGCAACCACGCCTCTTCTCTCGATACCGATCGCGTTCTGGCTGGAGGGGGACCGCCCTTCACTCCGTTCCGTCATAGGCGGCGTCATCGCCGTTGCCGGGTGCATCGTCCTGGCTCTGGTCACCGGCCGGTAGTCTCTCATGGCCGGCCCGGGGTTTGGACTGGCCTGCGATGGCTTTAAGCTTCATACAGCGTGCAGCTTATGTCGGATTTACCTTCCACTCGCGCCGGTGTCTTCCTGAGCTATGCCCGCGAGGACACCGACGCGGCCCGGCGCATCGCCGACGCGCTGCGCGGGTTTGGCATCGAGGTCTGGTTCGACCAGAGCGAACTTCGCGGCGGCGACGAGTGGGATGCGAAGATCAAGAGGCAGATCCGGGAATGCGCGCTCTTCGTCCCGATCGTCTCGGCGAACAGCCAGGCCAGGGGCGAGGGCTATTTCCGGCGGGAATGGAAGCTCGCGATCGAGCGCACCCACGACATGGCCGCCGGGATCCCCTTCCTGGTGCCGGTGGTGATCGACCAGACCCCGGAGGCCAAGGCGCTCGTGCCCGAGGAGTTCATGCGGGTGCAGTGGACGCGGCTGGCCGGCGGCGTCCCGACACCCAAGTTTGTCGAGCGTGTGAAGGGGCTGATTGAGGAGCCGGCCGGCCGCCCGGCCGAGGGCAAGGTCCACGTTCATTCATCAGAACGCACTCCCACGGGGCCCCTCCCAGGGACGGGAATCCCGGGATGGCTGTGGGGTGTCATTGCGGGGGTTGTCATCGCCGTCGTGGCGTACGTCGGAGTGTCCCGCAGGGCCGTGGCGCCCGCGGCCGGGGCAAAGGCGGACGTTCAACTCCCGGCGGCGGCGAAGGCGTCCGACAAGTCGATAGCTGTCCTTCCCTTTGACAACATGAGCGAGGAGAAGGACAACGGGTTCTTCACGGACGGCATCCAGGAGGACATCCTGACCGACCTTTCCCTGGTCCATGAGCTCCGTGTCGTCTCGCGGACCTCGGTCATGCAGTACCGCGACACGAAGAAGCCCATTGGCCAGATCGCCTCGGAGCTCGGGGTCGCGTACATCCTCGAGGGAAGCGTGCGCCGAGAGGGCAACAAGGTTCGGGTGACCGGGCAGCTGATCCACGCCTCCACCGACGAGCATGTGTGGGCCAAGGCCTACGACCGCGACCTGACGGACATCTTTGCGATCCAGTCCGAGCTGGCCCAGGCCATCGCGACCGAGCTCCAGGCGGCGCTCTCACCCCAGGAAAAGGCGATGCTGGAAAACCGGCCCACGGTGAACACTGCGGCCTACGACCTTTACCTCAAGGGGCGCAGGATGGGTGACACCGGGGACCGGGAAGGGGAGACTGCGCTCCTGGAGAAGGCGGTGGCCCTGGATCCCTCATTTGCACGGGCATGGGGTGACCTTGCGGATCAATATGCGTTTACGGCGTTCAACTACCGCGAAGGCGTGGACGAGATGCTGGCCAAGGCAAAGGCAGCCATTGACCAGGCCCTGCAGCTGGCGCCCGACGACCCGGATGTCATAGGCAGCCTCGGAACCTACTACTATTACGGATACCGGGATTATGCCCGCGCCAACGAGCAGTACCAGCGGCTGGCCCGCCAGCGGCCCAATGACGCGCGCGTCTTCAATTCCCTCGGCCTGATAGAGCGCCGGCAGGGCAAATGGGCCGAGTCGCTGGCCAGCATGCGCCGCTCCACGGAGCTCGACGTCGCCAACATCGGCTACCTAAGGAACCTGATCACGACGTTGAGCGCGGCCCGGCGCTACGACGAGCTCGCCTCCGCCTGGAGGAGGATGGCGGTGCTGAGAGCGGATGAGTTCGTGATGGGCTACCAGGTTGCCCTCGTCCCATTCCTCGCGACTGGCTCGACTCGGGAGGCGGAGGATTTCTTCGCGCACCTCACACCCGAGGAGGCCGCATCGCCGGAGGGCATCAACGCCCGTATCGACTGGGCGGGGAACACTGGCGACATCCCGGAGGTCATTCGCCTGCAGCGCCTCCAGCCCTATTACGACAGGGACAACCCCTTCACGCACTCTGAGCAGGACATCGAGGCGGCCCTGAACCTGTTCCTGAGCGGGGACAAGACGGGGGCGATCTCCCGGCTTGGCCAAAAGCCCGAGGAGATGACCAAGGGCGTTGAGCGCGAGCCCAGGAACCCGCGCCTCTGGGTGTTTCAGTCATTTGTGGATCTGATCGAGGGCCACCCGGCGGAGGCCGTGCGCGCCGGGGAGAAGGCGGTTGAGCTCATTCCGATGTCGCTCGATACCTACGACGCCGCGATCTATGAGA
>DATNLY010000116.1:0-3812 GCA_035602635.1 Opitutaceae bacterium
CCTGCCGCACGGAGAACTACTCCGTGTTCAAGGAGTACTCGAAGCTCATCGACGACCAGGCGGCGAACCTCGCGACGCTGCGCGGGCTCATGCGCCTCAAGAGCGATCGCAAGCCTGTCTCGATTGACGAGGTCGAGTCGGTCGACACGATCGTCAAGCGCTTCAAGACGGGCGCGATGTCCTACGGGTCCATCAGCCGCGAGGCGCACGAGACGCTCGCGATCGCCATGAACCGCATTGGCGGCAAGAGCAACACGGGCGAGGGCGGCGAGGATCCCGCGCGCTACAAGCTGGAGCCCAACGGCGACTCCAAGAATTCCGCGATCAAGCAGGTCGCCTCCGGGCGCTTCGGCGTGACGAGCGAGTACCTGGTCAACGCCAGGGAGCTCCAGATAAAGATGGCCCAGGGCGCGAAGCCCGGCGAGGGCGGCCAGCTGCCCGGCACGAAGGTCTACCCCCCGATCGCCAAGACCCGCCTGACGACCGCCGGTGTCGGCCTGATCTCGCCGCCGCCGCACCACGACATCTACTCGATCGAGGACCTGGCGGAGCTGATCCACGACCTGAAGAACGGGAACCGATTCGCGCGCGTGAGCGTGAAGCTCGTGGCCGAGGTCGGGGTCGGCACCATCGCCGCGGGCGTCGCCAAGGCCCACGCCGACGTCGTGCTCATCAGCGGCCATGACGGCGGCACCGGCGCATCGCCGCAGACCTCCATCATGCACGCCGGCCTCCCCTGGGAGCTCGGCCTCGCGGAGACCCACCAGACGCTCGTCCTCAACAACCTCCGCAGCCGGATCGCCGTCGAGACGGACGGCCAGCTCAAGACGGGCCGCGACGTCGTCATCGCCGCCCTCCTCGGCGCCGAGGAGTTCGGCTTCGCCACCGCCCCGCTCGTGGCGTCGGGCTGCATCATGATGCGCGTCTGCCACCTGAACACGTGCCCCGCCGGGGTCGCGACGCAGGACCCCCAGCTGCGCGCAAAGTTCACGGGCAAGCCCGAGCACGTCGTCAACTTCATGCGATTCATCGCCGAGGAGGTGCGCCTGATCATGGCCCAGCTCGGGTTCAGGACGGTCGAGGAGATGGTGGGCCACGCGGAGCGGCTCGAGGCCAGGAAGGCCGTGACCCACTGGAAGGCGAAGGGCCTCGACTTCAGCAACATCCTCTACCAGCCCGACGTGGACGACGACGTGGGCCGCTTCTGCAAGATCCCGCAGGACCACGGCCTCGACAAGTCGCTCGACCTGACGGTCCTGCTCGAGCTCTGCAGGCCGGCCATCGAGCGCGGCGAGAAGGTCGCCGCCGAGATGGCGATCCAGAACGTCCACCGCGTCGTCGGGACCATCACCGGCGGCGAGGTGACGAAGAAGTGGGGCGCCGCCGGGCTGCCGGAGGACACGATTCGCATCCTCTTCAGGGGCTCGGCGGGCCAGAGCTTCGGCGCGTTCATGCCGAGGGGCATGACGTTCGTGCTCGAGGGCGACGCCAACGACTACGTCGGCAAGGGCCTGTCCGGCGGGAGGATCGTCGTCTACCCGTCCGACAAGGCCACCTTCGTGCCCGAGGAGAACGTGATCGTCGGGAACGTCGCCTTCTACGGCGCCACGAGCGGCGAGGCCTTCATCCGCGGCATGGCCGGGGAGCGCTTCTGCGTCCGCAACAGCGGCGTCACCGCCGTGGTGGAGGCGGTGGGGGACCATGGCTGCGAGTACATGACCGGCGGCCGCGTGGTCGTCCTCGGGCCGGCGGGACGCAACTTCGCGGCCGGCATGTCCGGCGGCATCGCCTACGTGCTCGACGAGCGCGGCGACTTCCCGTCCATGGTGAACCTCCAGATGGTCGGGACCGGGAAGGTCTCGGACCCGTCGGAGGCCGCCGGGATCCGCGCCCTGGTCGAGAAGCACCACGCCCTCACGAGGAGCACGCGCGCCAGGCATGTCCTGGACAACTGGGACCGGATGGCGCCCCTCTTCGTCAAGGTGATGCCGAACGACTACAAGCGCATGCTCGCCTGCATCGAGCGCGCCCATGGCCAGGGCCTGACCGGCGACGAGGCCGTCATGGCCGCATTCGAGGAGAACGCCCGCGACCTCTCACGCGTCGGCGGCAACTAGGCGCCGCCCAACCCCCACCCGACCCTGAAATAGCACGATGGGAAAACCAACCGGATTCCTCGAATACCTGCGGGAGCTGCCCGCGGACCGCGCCCCCATCACCCGCGTCGGAGACTGGGGCGAGTTCCATGACCACATGGAGGACGACAAGCTGCGCCAGCAGGGGGCCCGCTGCATGGACTGCGGCGTCCCCTTCTGCCACACCGGCAAGCTCGTCAGCGGGATGGCCTCGGGCTGCCCGATCAACAACCTTATCCCCGAGTGGAACGACCTTGTCTTCCGCGGCCTCTGGCGCGAGGCCCTGGAGAGGCTCCACAAGACGAACAACTTCCCCGAGTTCACGGGGCGCGTCTGCCCCGCCCCGTGCGAGGGGTCCTGCGTCCTGGGCATCAACAGCCCGGCGGTCACGATCAAGAACATCGAGTGCGCGATCGTCGACCACGGCTGGGGCGAGGGATGGGTCGTCCCGGAGGCCCCGCCGGTGCGCACGGGCAAGAAGGTGGCCGTGATCGGCTCGGGCCCGGCGGGCCTCTCCGCGGCCGCCCAGCTCAACCGCGCCGGCCACACGGTCACGGTGTTCGAGCGCGCCGAGCTCCCGGGCGGGCTGCTCATGTACGGGATCCCGAACATGAAGCTCGACAAGAAGGAGGTCGTCCTGCGGCGCATAAGGCTGATGGAGCAGGAGGGGATCAAGTTCATCTGCAACGCCAACGTCGGCGGCAACGTGGAGCCCCAGATCTTCCTGAAGGAGTTCGCGGCGACCGTCATCTGCACCGGGGCCACGCAGCCGCGCGACCTGCCGATAGAGGGCCGCGGCCTCGCGGGGGTGCATTTCGCGATGGAGTACCTCACGGCGAACACCAAGGCCGTGCTCGCCGGGGACTCCGGCGCGTGCGCGATCCACGCGCGCGGCAAGGACGTCGTCGTCATCGGCGGCGGCGACACCGGCACCGACTGCGTCGGCACGGCCATGCGCCACGGCTGCAGGAGCCTCGTGCAGATCGAGATCCTGCCCAGGCCGCCGCTGGACCGGGCGGCCGACAACCCCTGGCCCGAGTGGCCCAAGGTCTACAAGATGGACTACGGCCAGGAGGAGGCCGCGGCGCGCTTCGGCGCCGACCCCCGCGTCTACCTCACCACCGTCAAGAGGTTCACGGGCGACCCCGGGGGCCGCGTCAGCGAGCTCACCACGGTCGAGATCAAGTGGGAGCGGAACGAGCAGGGCCAGTTCGTTCCCAGGGAGCAGCCCGGCACCGAGAAGGTCCGCCCCGCGCAGCTCGTGCTGCTCGCGATGGGCTTCCTGGGGCCCGAGCAGGCGCTGCTGAAGGAGATGGGGGTCGCATGCGACGCCCGCAGCAATGTCAGGGCCGACTTCGAGAGGTATTCGACGAGCCTTCCCGGGGTGTTCGCCGCGGGCGACTGCCGCCGCGGACAGAGCCTGGTCGTGTGGGCCATCAACGAGGGCCGCGGCGCGGCGCGCGAGTGCGACCGCTACCTGATGGGCTACACGGACCTTCCCTAGTCTCTCAGGCAACGGAGGCCACCCTGTGCGGCACCGGGCCGAGCCGGCCCGCGATCTGGACAATGTCGCCCACCCTTCGGCCCAGGAGCTGGCGGCCGAGCGGCGACGACCCCGTGACCACGGTCGCGACCGAGTCGCCGTCCCTGGCCTCGAGTCCCCCGGACTGGGGCCCC
>DATNLY010000121.1:0-8665 GCA_035602635.1 Opitutaceae bacterium
CTCGACCACGGTCTTCTCGAGCTCGAGCATCCTCAGTACTGCCAGCCCTATCCATTTCTCCTCGACCCGGACGACTCGGTCCACGCGTCGGCGGACGAGGTCAAAGGCATGCTTTCCGACCGTGAGGGTCGCGAGCCCGTCCGCCAGCGTGTTGCGGCGCGGGACCCGCACGGGCCTGCCCGCCCGCAGCGCGGCCGTGAGATTGCCCGTCGCCACGCTCTCGACGGCAATGATCTCAACCCGGGGCCTGATCGCCTTCACGCCCACGCACAGCCCGGCCAGGAGGCCGCCGCCGCCCACCGGGCAGATGATCGCGTCCACATCGGGCACCTGGTCGAGTATCTCGAGGCCGAGGGTTCCCTGTCCCGCGATGATGTGCGGATCGTCGAATCCGTGGACGTAGGTGAGTCCCTCCTCCCTGACCAGCCGGTCCGCCTCCGCGCACGCCTCCCCAAAATCCCTTCCCCGCAGGATGACGCGGGCCCCCAGCCCCCGGCAGGTGGTGATCTTTATCAGGGGCGCGAACTCCGGCATGACCACGGTCACCGCGATCCCAAGGAGCTTCCCGTGGTAGGCGAGCCCGAGCGCATGGTTGCCGGCGGAGGCGGCGACAACCCCGTTCCGGCGGCTCGCGCTCGACAGCATGAGGAGCGCATTGCGGGCCCCCCTCTCCTTGAACGAGCCGGTCCGCTGGAAGTTGTCGAGCTTGCACACGATGCGCGCGCCGGTGATCTCGCTCAGGGGAATGGATCCCGGGCACGGCGTCACAATGACGCCCCCCCTGATGCGCCTACGGGCCGCCCTTATGTCCGACAGGTTTACGGTTTCATCTGCCATCGTTTTGCAAGGAATAGCGTTGCCGGGAGCCCGGGCGGCTTTAGACCCAAAACGACCGATGTATCAGGTTACCTTTTCAGAGCAAGCCATGCGGGAATTGAACAAGCTCGAGACGCTGGCGCAGCTCGAGGTGGTCGAACCCATCAGCAGCGTGAAGGCCTCGGACCTCGAGCACCCCCGGGAACCCCTGGGGCGGTTCCAGAGGCGCGGCAAGGCCTTCTACCGCCTGCGGGCGGGTGAACACCGGTTCTATTTCGACGTCAATGCCGACACCCTCCACGTGAACTACATCCTCCACCGCAACTCGCTTGAGGACTTCCTGCTCCGCAACAGCCTGCCCGTGTCGGAGCAGCAGCTCGTTGAACAGCACTCCAAGTTCTGGAAATACCTGGAAAGCCTCACAAAATGATCTTCCCAAGGCGCAACCGGGATCCCAGCGCGGCCGCGGACCTCGCGGCCCGCGAGGATCCCTACAACGAGGCCCAGGCAAGCCGCATCTACGTCCTTCCGAACCTCATGACGGCGGGCAACCTGTTCTGCGGATTCATGGCCGTGGTGAACTGCATCCATGCCAGGCTCGCCGGGACCGCGGATGACGGCCTCTATCTCGCCGCCACGGCGGGGGACCACTACCGGTACGCCGTGTACTTCATCTTCGGCGCGGCCCTTTTTGACATGCTGGACGGGCGCCTCGCCAGGATGGGGGGCAGGGAATCTCTCTTCGGCGCCGAGTTCGACTCGCTCGCCGACGTCGTCTCGTTCGGCATGGCCCCGGCGTTCCTCATGTTCTTCCTCATCCTGTCGCCGTCCCAGGAGTTCCCGTGGTTCAGGGACATCGGCGGCGGGATCGGGTTCTTCTACCTGCTGTGCGCGGCCATGCGGCTTGCGCGCTTCAACGTGATGACCAATCCCCTGCTCCACCGCGGCAAGAAGGAGTCCAACAAGGACTTCATCGGCCTGCCCGTGCCCGCGGCGGCCGGCACGGTCGCCGCGATTGTGCTCTTCCTCCTCAAGCTTGGCGATGACGACAAGTCCCTCAACAAGTTCGCGCTTGTGCTCCCCTTCCTGATGGTACTCATCGCGTTCCTGATGATGAGCACGGTTCGGTACCCCAGCGGCAAGAATGTAGACCTGCAGACACAGACGCGCTTCCGGACGCTGGTCGCCCTGCTTGCACTGATCGGGCTCGGCATAATCTTCAAGGAGGTGGTCCTCCTCGCGCTTTTCCTGGGCTATATTTTCTTTGGGCTCATTCGGCACTGGAGGAAGCCACGGCCCGCAAGGATCGTCCATTGAGCGTTGGGAAACCCCCGATGCGAACATCGTGTCGGGAACGTGTGCGCGGATTCGGAGCAACCCGGCGCCTGCGAATAACCCCCCCCTTGCACACAGCGCCGCCCCGATTGCTCACCGCCCGAGAATCCCTCTTTCCAGAGCGAGACACGGGGGTTGCTGGTGTTCCTAGCCCCCTATACGACTACTGCTATAATTCATTATTGAGTCTACAGTCATTTAGACTTTGTTAGTTTGTCCCGTTTTCCAACGAGACCCAGCCCCGGACCCATGAAATTCAAGACGAACCGCGATCACTTCGCCAACGGCCTCTCCCAGGTCCTCAACGTTGTGGGATCGAAGGCGACGATGCCGATTCTGAGCAACGTGCTGATCGAGGCCGAGAAGGACCAGCTTTCCCTCACGACGACGAACCTCGACCTTGGCATCCGCTGCAAGATCAAGGCGGACGTGAAGGAGACGGGTGCGGTGACGCTTCCGGTGAAGCGGCTCGCGAGCATTGTCCGGGAACTCCCCAACGCGGACGTCGCCGTCGACGCCTCCCCCAACCACCAGGTCAAGCTCTCGTCCGGGGGATCGACGTTCCGCATCATGGGGATGGGCAAGGATGAGTTTCCCCCGCTCCCCGAATTCGGCGACGAGAAGGCGCACACGCTCCAGCAGCCGGACCTCGCCGCCATGCTGCGGAGCGTCGCATACGCGCAGTCTCAGGACGAGACACGCTACACTCTCAACGGCGTCTACTTCAATTTCAAGGAGGGGAGCCTTACGCTCGTGGCGACCGACGGGCGCCGCCTCGCGCTCGTTTCCAAGGAGATGGAGGTGCCCGCCTCGGCCACCGGATCCATCATTCTTCCCGCGAAGACGGTGAGTGAGCTAGCCCGGATCCTCGACAAGGGGGACAAGGTGAGGATCAACTTCACAGACCGCCGCTGCGCGTTCCAAGTCGCCACCGACAAGGACACAAGCGGGCTTATCGACAGCGTGTACCTGTATTCCAAGGTGGTCGAGGGCAGCTATCCGAACTACCAGCAGGTGATTCCCAAGGAGACGCACCAGCGGATCAAGCTTGAGCGGGAGCTCCTCCTGCAGTGCGTCCACCGCGCGGCGCTCGTCTGCTCGGAAAAATCCAACTCGGTCCGCATCAAGCTCACCAGCAACCTGCTGGAGATCACGGCCCAGAGCCCGGACTTCGGCGAGGCCCATGAGTCCATGGCGATTGGCTACAGCGGCCCGGACCTGCAGGTTGCGTTCAACCCTGCCTTTGTCATCGATCCGCTCCGCGCCCTTACGAAGGACGAGGTCTTCCTTGAGCTGAAGGACGAGGTGAGCCCGGGCGTCTTCAAGACACTCGACAACTTCATCTGCGTCATCATGCCGATGCGCCAGAGCTGAGCGGGGGAACCGGCCAACCGGCCGGCCTACTCCAGCTTCGCGTCGAGCGTTATCTCGGCCTTGAGGACGCGCGAGACAGGGCAGTTGGCCTTCGCGCCCGCGGCGATCTCGGCGAACTTCTCCGCTGTGATGCCCGGGATCTTCGCCACGGTCGCCAGGTGCACCGCCGTGATCGTCCAGCTCGTGGCAGGGACGTTTTCCAGGCTCAGCGTTGCCGTCGTCTGGAGTCGGTCGGCGGTGAAGCCGGAGCCCTGAAGGGCGGCGGAGAGGGCCATCGTGAAGCAGCCGGCGTGGGCCGCCGCGATCAGCTCCTCGGGATTGGTCCCCGGTGCGCCTTCAAACCTCGTGCTGAAGGAGTAAGGGGTCTCCTTGAGGACGCCGCTGTCGCTCGAAAGCGAGCCCTTGCCGTTCTTCAGGTTGCCGCTCCAGACCGCAGTTGCGTTTCGTTTCATGGTTCCCCGAATGAACCGCGGTTTCCACGCGGCGCAAGGAGACGCGGGCTTTTCGGTTCCCTACCCCAGCAACTCGCTTGCGATCGCCGTCCATTCCACCGCCAAGGACCCCTCGGCGACCGGCCGCCCAGCCCGGGAATACCAGTAGGCCGCGTTGCCCTCGTCCCCCTCCTTTCGATGCAGGTAGGCGTGGACCCAATCGCCCTCCCTGGACCGGGCTGCCTGGGCCTGCGCATGCGCCTGGTCCCATTCCCCGTGCGCCTCGTGCCAAAGGGCCTGCAGGGCCGCGCCCAGGCCCGGCGGCGGCTTTGCGGACAGGCGAAATTCCTCAACGGTCATGTTCCGGAATCAGGGTGCCGGCGCCGGCAGCGCCCCGGCCGCCGCGCGCACGAAGGCCAGGGCGGGGGGGTTCTCAAAATTGTCGGGCATGTTGGAGCGCTGCACCATCATGACATAGACGGCCCCCCTGGCCGGGTCGATCCAGGCGGCCGTGCCCCACGCACCCGGATGGCCGAAGCTCCCCGGCGAAAGGAAGTCCGAGACACCGCCGCCCGGAGCCCGCTCTATCGCCACGCCCAGTCCCCAGCCGAGCACATGGTTGATCTGCTTCTTCGAGTACCCCGTCGGCAGGTCGCCCGTGGAGACCGTCGTCAGGGCCCGGTACGCCGCCGGGCTGAGATAGCGACGGCCGTCGAGAGAGCCGCCGTTGAGCAGCATCTGGCAGAATCGCGCGTAGTCTCCCGCGGTGGAAAAAAGGCCACCGTCCCCCAGGGGGACGGATTCGCCGCGCCTCGGAACCGGTCCGTTAGCCGCGAGGCCCTGCTGGAGCGTGAACTCGCCGGTCCCCGGGTTCACCCGGTAGCCGCGGGCGAGGCGGAGCCGCTGCTCGTCGCTCGGGTAGAAGGTGGTGTCCTTCATCCCGAGGGGGTCGAAGAGGCGGTTCTGGAGAAAGGCGTCGAAGGGCTGCCCGGTGACAGTCTCGACCACGAGGCCCGCGACATTGAAGCCCGAAGTCGTGTATTTCCAGCTGGAGCCCGGCTCGAATTGCATCGTGCCCGAGAGGTAGATTGCCGCGAGCTCCTGAAGCGTCTTTGCGGACAGGAGGGCTTTGGACTTCGGCGGGCTGGCCAGGCCGGACGTGTGGCAGAGAAGCTGGGAGATTGTGATGTCTGCCGGCTTTCCAGAGGGCGTCCTGAGGCTTGCGAAGTCCGGCAGGTATTTGGCCACGGGATCGTCGACACTGAGCCTTCCGTCATCCTGGAGCATCAGGATCGCCACGGCGGTGACGGGCTTTGTCATCGACGCAATCCAGAACATCGTGTCGGGCTGCATCGGCCTCCGCCCCGCGATGTCGGCGAGGCCGGTGGTTCCCAGGTGCAGGATCCTGTCCCTGCCCGCCACCAGGGTGACGGCTCCGGCGACCTCGTGCGCGTCGACCGTCGCCTGCATGGCCGCCGTGACGGCGGGCAGCTCTGGCGAGGCCCGGACGAAGGCCGGGAGCGCGGCGGACAGCGAAAGGGCGGCGGTGAAGAATGGCAGTCTCACGCGCGGCGCGGGGCGTTGGGGAAAAGCCGTCCTAGTGCCACTGGTCCGTGAACACGATCAGGGTCCCGTCCGGATCGACGCAGCTTGTCTGGAGCCCGCCGCTGAGCACGTGCGTTACGGGTGCCGGCGGCGGGAAGCCGCCGGCTATCGCGGCGTCCCGCAGGATCGCGGCGGCCACGGAGACATTCTGCACCTCAAGCCAGATCTCAGGCACGGCGCGGGGGGCCGCGGCGCCCGGCCTCGTCGTGAAGGGCCTCAGAACGACGCCGCTCGCGCCGTCGGGAACGGTGAGCTCCACCTGGTCGGCCCTCCCGTCAAGCATGCTCCCCCTCCAGGCCACCTTGAATCCCAGCTGGTCGCGGTAGAACGCCAGGGAGGCGTCCAGGTTCGAGACGGAGACCGTCGCGGACCTGATGCGGATCGCGATGCGCGTCTTGGGGAGGCTCTGGCCCTGGTGCTTCATCACCTGCCCGTCCGGCTCGAACTGCGTCACCTCGAAGGGGCGCCCGTCGGGGTCCCTGATGCCGAAGATCAGGTCGCCGACGCGGGCCTTCTTCACCGCCGACGGATTGATGCCCTTTGCGGCCAGCTGGTCGTGGAGGACGGCGGCATTGTCCGTGACGAGGCCGAGGTGGTCCAGGTTGTCGCCGTTGGGGAGTATCTTCGACGGGTTGGGGAAAAGGTAGATGCTTTGCCCGTCGTTGACCTTGATCACGACCAGCTGGAGCGCGCCCTCGGGGGTGTTCAGCGTGTAGGGCTCGGCGAAGCCAAGGTAGTTCTCATAGAAGGCCCGCGACTTGTCGATGTCCCGGACCCAATAGCCCACGTGGTAAAGGGCGGTGATTCGGGCGGGCGCGGGCGTCTGCGCCAGGAGGGAGGACGCGCCCAGGCCGATCAGCGCCAAGGAGAAGAATTTCTTGGGAGACATGGTGGAGCGGCTCAGCGCGCCCTACCCTCCGGCAGCAACGGATCGGCCTGGGTGTCGGGCAACAGGTAGCCCGCGACGGCGCAGTGGTCGAGCCCGCGGATTCCCGCGACGATGCAGCGGGCGTTGATCACGGCTCCGGCCCAGTCCGTGTGCTCGGTCTCGCCGTCGGGATAATATCTTTGCGTCACGGTGTCCTGCCCCGCAGCTTCGAATCTCTCGGCGATCAGCTCGCCGGCGTCCACGAACAGCGCGTTTTCCTGCGCCGCGGCCGCCCTGTCCCACGCCTGGAAGTTCGGCTGGCGCACCACCTTGCCGTCCTTCCACGAATTCTTGGGGTCTGGGGAAAGGACGATCTCGCATACGGCGCCCTTGGCGCGGGCGTCCGTGATGAACTTGCGCATGTACCATCCGAAGGTGTGGACCACCTCGTGCTTCTTGGTCAGGAGGTTGTCGATCTCCTGGGTCTCCTCCCCGTTGCCCGGGAGCGTGCCGCGGGCGCGCTTCGTGTCGTTGACCGGGCTGGAGTCATTGCTTCCGAACTGGATGATAAGGTAGTCGCCCGGCTTCATGTCCCCGAGCACCTGGTCCCACAGCCCGTGAGACCGGTAGGTCCGGGTGCTGGTGCCGCCGAGGGCGAAATTAACGACGTTGATCCGGCTCCGGTCAAAGAAGCTGGCGATGGGGTTTCCCCAGCCCCATTGGCCGTTCTCGCCGTTGTCATGGCCGTTGCGGACGGCGGAGGCGCCGACTATCCACAGCGTCGGAAGGCCCGGGTTGAGCGAATAGTGCGCGATGAACGACGACGGCGCATTCGGTGCGGGCGTGTCCGCCGCGGAGGCCGCGACCGCGGCGATGAGCGGAATTAGGATTCGGAAAGTCATGGCGCCATGTGGGGTAAGGCGCGGCCAGCGGAGCCGCCGATTTGGTGGGGTGCGTCCTCCAGTAGAGCCGAACCCATTCCGCCATGCAATGCCGGTTTGCGATGGAGCCGATCGGCTTGCCATGCCGCCATCGGGGCCCTAGGGTTTCTGGCGATACCATGCTCATGAGATCCGAGAAAATTCCCGGCTGCGGAGCCCCGGACGGGCCCCGGCCTCTCCAGGCGCCGCTGCCGTAGGGAGGCTCCCCGCGGCGTTCCAATGGACCTATCCAACCTCGTCCTGGCGGCGATCTTCTCGCTGGTGCTCCTGGTGCAGCTCAACCTGCGCCTGGCCTCGCCAATCATCGCGATCGCGGACCGCTGGATCCGGTGGATGGTATTCCCGTTCGTCATCGCGCGGTTCTGCCAGTTCTACGGGCTGATTGACCGCCCCCTGTGGGTGCTGGCGCTTTCCGGCTACATTCTCTGGTTCCTCTTCGAGACGCTCTACAACTGGCTCGCGATCGCGGCGCTGAGCGTGAGCCCCTACCCGCTTTTCCCGAAGTACGCGCTGAACAGCAGCGGCGAGGAGTGGCCCGTGCAGCCGCGATTCCTCAAGATCCGCGAGTGGCTGCGCTCCCAGGGCTTCCGCCAGGTACAGGCCCTCAAGGCCGAGGCGAGCGGCAACGTCTACCTGAGGATCTCGATCTATCAGGACGAGGCCGCCCTTCTGCGCGTCCAGGTGACGTTCATCCCTCAGAACAGCGGCGCCATCGACGTCTGCTATTCCCTCACGTCGCTGACGGCTGACGGATGCCGGTATGTGACGGACAACATGTACATCCCATTTGGTGGATTCTATCCCGAGACATGGTTCGTCGACAGGAGGCCCTGCTGCCGGTCCCTCCCGCGCCTCCTTTCGCTCCACCGCAGGAGGATCACGTCGATGGGCCGCGAGCTCGCGCCCTTCTCGGTGGAGCCGCTGGCCGACCTGAACGACACCCAGCACGAGCTAAACCGCGTCAACACGGAGCTTGGATTCCTGAATCCCCACGGCGCGTGGGAGGACCACGGCAAGATCTCGCAGGAGGGCCGGTACCGGGTATGGAAGGAGATCTGGATGCTCAACTACCTGGGCCGGGCGGCCCGGTACGACTGAGCGCCGCTCACGCGGGCGCCGCAAGCTGCCCGCAGCCGGCCGCGATGTCGATGCCGCGCCTCTGGCGGACCGTGCTGGGAAGGCCGTAGTCGTCGGCCAGGATCCGTTGGAACCGCCTTGCGGCCTCGCCCCGGGACGGGTCGCCCCGGTAGCCGGCGGTCGGGTTCAGCGGGATCAGGTTGACCTGCGCCGGCAGC
>DATNLY010000126.1:0-3253 GCA_035602635.1 Opitutaceae bacterium
GTCGACATTGGGCTTGCCGGTGTAGCCCGCTGCGTTGATGAGGAATTCTGGCCTGTCGCGAAGGAGCTCCGCCCTGAGGGCGCCCGCGTCCGTGTAGTCAACCTCCGCCCGGCCGAGGCTGCGGTAGGGCACGCCCCTCAGGCGGAAGAGCGCCTGGTAGGCGCCTCCGACATAGCCCGAGCCTCCCAAAAGGTAGATCATGGTCGTTATTTTCGGCGGTAATCGCCCCGACTGAAATACTTTTCCAGCCAGACGTACATGCAAATGAAGAAATAGCGGCTTCCCATCTCCTTGATCTTAAGCTTGGCGACGCCGTGCTTCCTGTTGCGCCACGAGATGGGGATTACGGTCCACGTGAAGCCCCGGACTATGGCCTTCAGGGGCAATTCCACCGTGAGGTTGAAGTGCGGCGACATGAACGGGCGGCAGCCCTCGATCACGTTGCGTCGATAGGCCTTGAAGGCGTTGGTCGTGTCGTTCAGCGGGATGTTGAACATGACCCGGATGAACAGGTTCGCCATGCGGTTCACGAGCAGCTTGAGCCGGGGGTAGTCCACGACGTCCCCCTTGCGCAGGAAGCGGCTCCCGAAGACGCACTCATGGCCCTCGTTGAGCTGCCGCCAGTACCTGACCGCGTCAGAGGGAAGGTCGGAGGCGTCCGCCATCATGAGGACCACGGCATCGCCCCTGATGTGGTCGAAGCCGAAGGTGACGGCCCTGCCGAATCCGTTCGGGCCCTTGTTCTGGACGGGCGCCAGGGTCGGGATCTCGGGCCTCAGGCCCTGGAGGACCTGCCATGTATCATCCGTGCTTCCGTCGTCCACGACGACGATCTCATGGGGCACGCCCTCGCGGGAGAACTCGGCGAAGAGGGCGCGCAGCGTCGACGGCAGCGACTCCGCCTCGTCGCGCGCGGGCATGACGACCGAAAACAGATTAAGGCTCATCCGAGCGGCGCCGAAATCTCCAGCCAATCGGGGTGGGTCCCGGCGTGCGCGGCGATCTCCTCAAGTATTGCCTGCAGGGGCGTCCTCGGCTTCCAGCCCCAGATTTTCCCGGCCCTCGACGCGTCGAGCACCATCCACGGGATGTCGAACGGCCGCGGCGCGGCGGCGGGCGCGACCTTGTGGGGGCCGAACCGCTCGGCGCACCACTGCGTGAGCTGGAGGAGCGACACCGCCGAGGCGGCCCCGCCGCCGACGTTCACGATGCTGTCGGAGGCGGACATCCTCGGGGCGTCCATCTGGGCCAGGAGCAGCGGCACGAGGTCGTTCGGGTGGAGGCAGTCGCGGACCTGGTGGCCCATGCCGCCGAAGCCGATGTACCTGAGAGGCCGGCGGCGCAGGTGGCTGTTGATCCAGTAGGCGAAGATCCCCTGGTCCGGGCGGCCGAACTGGCCGGCCCCGGCGAGGATGCCGCACCGGTTGACGAAGACGGGAAGGTCGAAGGCCTGCCCGTACTCGAGGGCCAGGGTCTCGCTCGCAAGCTTCGTGGCACCGTAGAGCGACACGGGGGCCGCCGTCGGGAACTCCTCCGAGATCCCGCGCACGCTCGCCCCCTTTGGCAGCCTCCTGGCGTCGGGCTGGAATGCCCCGTCCCTCACGCGGACAGCCATCTCGGCAAGGGGGGCGATGCTGTAGACCCGGCTCGAGCTCAGGAGGACGAGGCCCGCCCGGCTGCGCTTGCAGTATTCGAGGAGATTCACCGTCCCCAGGAGATTGTGCTCCACCAGCTGGCGCGAACTCGAGAGGCCGTCGACCCCGGCCAGCACGCTCGGGTTTGCGGCCGCGTCGATGACCCAGTCGCAGGCCGGAAGGGAGTCCATGTCGCTCGCGGCGCGCTGGTCCCCGTGGAGCACCTTCACGCCGAGGCGCTTCAGCTCCGCGCGGTTGCCCTCGCTCCCCGGGCGGATGAAGTTGTCGAAGCCGACTATCCTGTCCTTTGGGCGCTGCGCCGCGAGCGCGCGGGCGATGGCGCTACCGGCGAAACCGCAGACTCCGGAGATGAGTATTCGCACGCCCTTCGGGACCCTAGTTGGTCGGCTGGGAGGACGCGGCCGCCGCAGCCTTCTGCTTCGCCTCCTGGTAGGCCTTGCGCTGCTGGACGCCAATCTCGAGGAGGTCGCTCACGAGCATCCTGGCCTCCTGCTGGTCCCGCGCGAGCGACGCCGGGGTGACGGGGCCCTGGGGCGGCGCCGGGACAAGCGACGCCACCGGCTCATTGGCCGGCATGGGAGGCCTTTGATAGGATGAGGGGCCCAGCGAGGCGACCGTAGCCTTGCGCATGGCGAGCTCCCGCCTGGCGCCGTCGATCGTGACGACGGCCGCGTCGTTGGCCGCATCGTAGCTGACGACCCGGATCCCGTCGGCGGAATCCCCCACCGAGATCCATTCGCTGCGATGCTTCTGGTGCTCATAGATGCATACCGAGACTTGGGAACCCTGGGAGGTGGACCCGGCCAGCTCGTAGGCCTCGGCCGGGCCGCTTGCGCCGCCCCCGCCCCCCGGCGCCCGGAACGGCGAGTTGCCGACGAGCGTCTGGCCGAACGAGGATGCAACGAATCCCGCCGCCGCCAGCGCGGGAATCCGCAGCCGGCGCAGGAGGGGGTGCATCATGGGTTCGAATTTATGCATCAACGCTTTAAGACGCTAGGGTATCCCCGGGGATACGTCAAACCTGCGGTCGCCGACGCCGTTCCTCCACGATCTGGCGCATGGTCTCGGGCAGCGATTGCGTAATATCCCACCCGGGATAGTGCTTACGGATCTTCCGTAGGTCGGAATAGTAGCAGATATGGTCCCCGACGCGGTTCTTCTCCACGTAGGTGAAGACCTGCGCCTTTCCGGTGAGCGATTCGGCGGTCTTGAAGGCCTCTAGGATCGAGGTGCTGTTGGCTTTGCCGCCTCCCAGGTTGTAGACCTCGCCCGCCCTTGGGGCTGCGATGAAGGCGGCCATGAACCGGGCCACGTCGAGCGAGTGGATGTTGTCCCTGACCTGCTTCCCCTTGTAGCCAAGAATATTGTAGTTCCTGCCCTCCAGGTTGCACTTGACGAGGTAGCTCAGGAAGCCGTGGAGCTCCACGCCCGAGTGGTTGGGGCCCGTCAGGCATCCGCCGCGCAGGCAGCAGGTGGGCATCCCGAAATAGCGGCCGTACTCCTGGACCATCGTGTCGGCGGCGAGCTTTGAGGCGCCGAAAAGGGAATGCGTCGACTGGTCGATCGTGTACGTCTCTGGGATCCCCTCGGCGTAGGCC
>DATNLY010000153.1:0-4445 GCA_035602635.1 Opitutaceae bacterium
TGTGCTCCACGTCGAGGTGGACGCCCGCCTCAGCCCCCGGGCGCACGAAATCCTCGACGAAGTCCATGCCCCCGCGCGGCCGCATCCAGCGGAAATAGGGGTCGGGATCCTCGGACTCTATGAGGATGTCGTCCTTCAGGAAGATGTGGCAGTAGAGCGTGAGGTCGCGGAATGACGAAAACCAGGTCGGCGGGTTCACGAGCTGGTCCCTGATGAGGAGGGTCATCGTTTCGCAAATTCCCCCAATGCCGCAATGGACACGGGCGCCGCCTGTGGTATCGTGGATGGCCTCAAATGACGCCGCCGCCCAAGACCGTGCTTCTCATCATCCGCGACGGATGGGGGAGCAACCCCCATCCCGAGCAGGATCCGTTCAACGCGACTCATCTGGCGAGGAAGCCATGCGATGACATGCTCCATGCCTGCTATCCGGTCGCGCTCGTGAAGGCAAGCGGACTCGACGTCGGCCTCCCCGACGGCGTCATGGGAAACAGCGAGGTGGGTCATGAGAACATCGGGGCCGGGCGTGTGGTCAATCAGGAGCTTGTCCGCATCAATAAGCTATTTTCGGACCAACTGCTCGCCTCCAACGCCGTCTGGAAGGCCGTGGTTGAGCGGGTCAAGTCGCGCGGGTCGAAGCTCCACCTCATGGGCATCGTCTCGGACGCCGGGGTCCACGGCATGCTGGAGCACCTCTACGGGATCCTGGCGCAGGCCAAGGGGGACGGGATTTCCCCGGAGAATGTCTTCATCCACGGGTTCACGGACGGCCGCGACACCCCCCCGATGAGCGGCCTCGGCTACGTCCGCCAGGTCGATGCCAAGTGCCGCGAGCTCGGCATCGGCAGGATCGCCTCGGTGTGCGGCCGCTTCTGGGCAATGGACCGCGACAACCGATGGGAGCGGGTGTCCAAGGCCTACAATCTCCTGACGGGGCGCAAGGTGGAGGCGACGGCGCCCGACGCGGCGGCCGCGGTCCAGGCCTACTACGACAAGCCCCTCAGCGCCACCCAGGGCGGCGACGAGTTCGTGACGCCGACCGCGATCACGGGCAAGGACGGCAAGCCGCTTGCCGTCATCGCCGACGGCGACGCGGTCGTCTTCTACAACTACCGGGGCGACCGGCCCAGGGAGATCACCAAGGCCTTCGTGCTCGACGGATTCAGGGACTTTGACCGCGGCCCGAAACTCGACCTCTACTACGCGACGATGACCGAGTACGAGAGCGGCCTGCCGGTCCATGTCATCCTCCCGAAGCCCGAGAAGCTTAGGAACATCCTGGGGGAGGTCGTCTCGAACGCGGGCCTTGCGCAGTTCCGCTGCGCCGAGACCGAGAAGAACCCTCACGTCACCTTCTTCTTCAACAACTACCGCAAGGAGCCGTTCAAGGGAGAGGAGCGGGCGTGCCCGGCGAGCCCCAAGGTCCCCACCTATGACCTCCAGCCCGAGATGTCCGCGGGCGCGGTCACGGCCCTTGCCAGGGTGGCGATCCTCTCGGGCAAGTACGCGCTCATTGTCGTCAACTACGCCAATCCCGACATGGTGGGGCACACCGGTTCGCTTCCGGCGGCCATAAAGGCCGTCGAGGCCACGGACGCGGGAGTCGGCTTGCTCCTTGAGGCGCTCTCAAGGATGGGCGGATTCGCGGTCATCGGGGCCGACCACGGCAACTGCGAGCAGATGTGGGACCCCGTCCACAACTCCCCGCACACGTCCCACACGCTCAACCTCGTCGAGTTCTTTGTCGTGGGCGAGGGCTACGCGGCGGGCAAGACGCAGATGAGGACCGGGGGGAACCTCGCGGACATTGCCCCGACCGTCCTCCAGCTCATGGGAATCCCGAAGCCGGCCGAGATGACGGGCGAGAGCCTGATCCTGGGCTGATCTGCTCGGGCTCTGCCAAGAATCGGGTTGCCCCTGGCGCCCGCGGGCGGCTTGCTCCCAGATTCACACGAGGAATGTCCCCATGAAGCGAACCCACCACTGCGCGCAGCTGACCAAGTCCGAGATCGGCTCGGCCGTCTCGCTCTCCGGGTGGGTCGATTCCGTCCGCGACCACGGCGGGATCATCTTCATCGACCTGCGTGACCGGATGGGGATAACCCAGGTGAAGTTCGACCCCAAGGGGAGCCCGGAGCTGAGCTCCCGGGCGGCCCACCTCAGGCCCGAGTCGGTCATCAGCATCTCCGGCAAGGTGGTCCCGAGGCCCGAGGGCACCGTCAATCCCTCGCTTCCGACGGGGACGGTCGAGGTCGACGCGGCGGCGCTCGAGATCCTGAACGCCTCAGAGACTCCGCCCTTTCCGCTCGACGACACCGGGGGCGACAAGGTGAACGAGGACCTGCGCCTCACCTACCGCTACCTGGACCTGCGCCGCCCGAGGATGCGCCGCAACCTCGCGGTCCGCCACCGCGCCAGCAAGTCGATCCGCGACTACTTCGACTCGCAGGGCTTCATCGAGGTCGAGACCCCCGTGCTCTTCAAGAGCACGCCCGAGGGCGCGCGCGAATACCTCGTGCCGTCGCGCACGCACGCGGGCCAGTTCTACGCGCTCTCCCAGTCGCCCCAGCAGTTCAAGCAGATACTCATGGTCGCCGGCGTGGAGAAGTATTTCCAGATCGCGCGCTGCTTCAGGGACGAGGACCTGCGGGCCGACCGCCAGATGGAGTTCACGCAGGTCGACGTCGAGGCCTCCTTCATCGACCGCGACGACGTCTACGCGCTCTTCGAGGGGATGCTGAGGAAGCTCTGGAAGGACGTCCTTGGAACCGACATCCCGACACCCTTCCCGAGGATGTCCTATGCCGACGCGATGAACCGCTTTGGCGTGGACAAGCCCGACACGCGCTTCGGCTTGGAGCTCAAGGATTTCTCGGACACGTTCAAGACGTCGGGATTCAAGGTCTTCCAGTCGGCGGTCGCCTCCGGGGGCTGCGTGAAGGCCTTCAACGCGAAGGGCCTCGCCGACATCACCCAGGGGGAGCTGAAGGCCCTGGAGGAGGTGGCCAGGAGCGTAGGTGCCAAGGGCCTGGCATTCATCAGGGTCGAGGGGGGCGAGTGGAAGTCGCCGATCGTCAAGTTCTTCTCCGAGGCCGAGAAGGCCGCGCTCTCCTCCGGCCTCGGGATCGCCGACGGCGACATGGTCCTCTTCGCGGCCGCCCCCTGGGACAAGGCCTGCGCCATCCTGGGCCGGATCCGGCTGGAGGCCGCCGCGCTCCTGCAGGCACGGGGAAAGATCACGATCAGGCCCGACGACTGGAAGTTCCTTTGGGTCGTCGACTTTCCGCTGATGAGCTTCGACGAGCAGGAGAAGCGCTACGTGGCGACCCACCATCCGTTCACGGCCCCCGTGCCCGAGGACATCGGCCTGCTCGACTCAAACCCGAGGGCCGTCCGCGGCCAGCACTACGACATTGTCCTCAACGGTACCGAGCTCGGCGGCGGGTCGATCCGGATCCACCAGCCCGCGCTCCAGAAGAAGGTGTTCGAGGATGTCCTGAAGATCCCGCCCGACATGGTCGAGAGCCGGTTCGGGTACCTCCTGCGAGCGTTCACCTACGGGGCGCCCCCGCACGGGGGGATCGCGTTCGGCCTGGACCGCCTGGTGGCGCTGCTTTGCGGGACGACAAGCATCCGGGATGTCATCGCCTTCCCGAAGACCCAGAAGGGCCAGGACCTTATGGCGGGAAGCCCGACGCCGGTGACTCCCAGGCAGCTGAAGGAGCTCCATATCGCGACCGTGGAGCCCGAGCCGCCTTTGGCATAACGCCTGCTACGATTGTGTATGTATTTTGCAATCCGCGCCCGCGCGTTGCGCGCACGGGGGAACCCGTGCTTGCGTGATTCCGCCGTCCGCCTTACCCTGACTGTCCCCAAGCAAGCGACCACCCAACCCCGATTTCCATGAAACTCATCATCGCCATCATCAAACCCTTCAAGCTCGAGGAAGTTAAGGAGGCGCTCGCCGAGGCCGGCATCGAGGGAATGACCGTGACGGAGGTCAAGGGTTTCGGCCGGCAGAAGGGCCACACGGAGATCTACAGGGGCAGCGAGTACACGGTGGATTTCCTGCCCAAGGTCAAAATCGAGATCGCCGTCGCCGATGACATGACGGGCAGGGCCGTAGACGCCATTGTGAAGGCTGCGAAGACCGGCAAGATAGGCGACGGCAAGGTGTTCCAAGTGCCTCTCGAAGAGGTGATCCGCATCCGCACCGACGAGCGCGGCGAGGCGGCGGTCTGAGCTCCGGGACGACCCCGCGCTAGCGCCGGCCCGGGTCCGGCGACTGGTCGGGCCATTTCTCGGGACGGTCCATGGAGACCGGCTTCGAGAATGCCAGGCGGCAGAACGCGTCGGTGCCGAACAGCAGGGCCAGCGCCGCGAGGAGGTGGAAGATTCCCCAGGTGAAGTATTCCGCATTCTGGTTGGAGGTCCCGAGGGACGGG
>DATNLY010000163.1:0-7859 GCA_035602635.1 Opitutaceae bacterium
GTCGACAAGCCCCGCAATGAGATCCCGAGGCTGCCAAGCTACATCGTCCGCGATTCACGCCCCCCCGTGTTCCGCGACCGCGACATCAACACGAAGGAGGGGCTGGTCAGCCTTTCCTACAAGCTTCATCCCGGGCTCGGGATCGGCAACCTGATGGGCCTCAACGACGCCCCGGCGTATGAGATGTTCCTGGCGGACGAGCGGCTGGCGAACATTGCCGACCTCACCGACACGGCCCGCTCGATCGCGGCCGGTGGCGACAGGGCCGAGGGCGAATACATCCTCCAGCAGACCCAGGACACCTACCTGAGACCCGATCAGGGATTCATCTGGAACGGCCCGGGGGGCGGGGGCAATGCGGGGGGCGGGGGTAAGTGACGGAGACGCTGATCCTCCGGGAACTGCTTGCGGCCGAGCCGGGCTGGGTGTCGGGGGGGGCGATTGCATCGAAGCTTGGGGTCAGCCGGGTCTCGATCTGGCACCAGATGGAGAAGCTGCGGGCCCAGGGCTTCGGGTTTGAGGCGCTGCCCGCTCGCGGCTACCGGCTGTCAAAGCGCCCCAGGATCCTCCACGCCGGCCTCGTGGAGGCGCTCCTGAAGGTCCGCAGGAAGAGCTTCACGTTCTCGATACAGGACGAGCTGGACAGCACCAACGACGAGGCCGCCAGGCAGCTGGCGACCGGCCATCCGGTGCCCTTTGCGGTCTTCGCGCAGAGGCAGACCCGCGGGCGCGGCCGCTTCGGCCGCGCCTGGCACAGCGAGGCGAACGGAAACCTCTATTCGAGCTTCGCGTTCCGGCCCAGGATCGCGCCGGAGCGCATGCAGACGTTCACGCTTTGGATGGGCGTGACGATCTGCGAGCTGGTCTCCAATTTCGTTCCGGTGCAGCCCGGCATCAAGTGGCCAAACGACATCGTGTTCGACGGCCGCAAGGCCGGCGGGATGCTGACCGAGGCCCGCGTCGACGCCGACCAGATACGGGACCTCGTCTTTGGGCTTGGCCTCAACGTCAACAGCAATTCCGCGGACTGGCCGGCCGACCTGGCAAGGCGCGCGGTCTCCCTCTCCGAGCTCGCGGGCTCGCCCTTGGACATCAACCGGCTGACGGCCGCGCTCATAGGGCGGGTCCTCCTCGCCTACGAGAGGTTTGCAGACGGCGACCACACCGATGCGTTCGTGGAGCTCTGGAACAAGTTCGACGTCCTGCGGGGGCGGGAGGTCACCCTCAGCGAGGCGGGACGAAAGAGGCGCGGCAGGGTGCTGGGCGTGGACGACGTGGGATCGCTGGTGCTTCGCGACGAGCACGGCCGCACGAGGGGATACCGCGCCGGCGAGGTGACCATTGAAAAAGCGGGCTGAGGCCGCCATTCCTAGAAGCACACAGGCATGCCCGAATCCCCCCCGCCCCCCGCCATCGAGGTGTCGCGCCTCGTCAATCCCTACGCCGGCGTCACGGCGGTCAACGACATCAGCTTTTCGGTCGCGCGCGGGGAGATCATCGGCTTCCTCGGGCCCAACGGCGCGGGCAAGTCGACCACGATGCGGATCCTGACGGGATACCTGCCCGCGACCTCGGGGCGCGTGTCAATCTGCGGGCACCCCGTCGCAACCGAGACCGACGAGGTCAAGCGGCGGGTTGGCTACATGCCGGAGAACAACCCTCTCCCCGATGACATGCGCGTGAGCGAATACCTGTATTTCCGCGGCAGGCTGAAGGAGGTGCCCCGCCCGATGCTTGGCTCGAGGATCGACGAGGTCCTTGAGCTTTGCGATCTCAAGCGCGTCCGCCACAAGATCATAGGGAAGCTGTCAAAGGGGTTCAGGCAGAGGGTCGGGATTGCCGAATCCGTCCTTGCCGAGCCCCCCGTGATCATCATGGACGAGCCGACGATAGGCCTTGATCCCCACCAGATTCTCATCGTCCGGGACCTGATCGCGAGCCTGCGCGGCCGCATGACCGTCCTCATATCAAGCCACATCCTCCCGGAGATCGAGATGACGTGCGACCGGGTGATCATCATCAACCAGGGAAGGATCGTCGCCCAGGGAACCCCCTCCGACCTCAGGCGCGAGGTGCTCGGGCAGTCGGCCTACGAGATCGAGGCGGCCGGAGCCCTGGGGGCTCTTCCCTTCCTCCTCGGGGCGATCGACCCGGGGCTGTCCGTCGCGTCGGAGGAGCCGGCCGACGCGCTCGGCTTCCGAAAGATAAGGCTGAAGACGGTCAACGACGACGACGTGGGCGAGGCGATCCTGCGCGCATGCCTCTCGGAGGGCCTGCGCGTCCGCGCGCTCAGCCGCGCCCAGCCCACCCTTGAGGACGTCTTCCTCGCGGCCACGCGCAGGAGCTGGGACGCGGTTGCCGGGGAGCCGAGGGGCGGCCGCCATCCGTGAAGCACTTCTTCACAATACTCAGCCACGAGATCCGGATGCTGCTCGTCAGCCCGAGCACGTACATCGCGGCCTTCTCCTTCCTTGGCCTCATGGGATTCATCTTCACCAGCATCCTTGAGGAGTACAGCAAGGCCCAGCAGGACGTGTCGCCCGCGTCGGCCTTCTTCGCCGTGTACTTCATCCCGGTGATCTTCATGGTGCCGCTCCTGACGATGAAGTGCCTGGCCGAGGAGCGCAGGCTCGGGACGATCGAGACACTGCTGACGACTCCCGTCACGACGACGGAGGTCGTTCTCGGCAAGTACGCGGCCTCCTACCTGCTCTACATGGCTTTCTGGGCGTCCACCGGGGGGCTCTTCTACATCCTGAGGCGCTTTTCGGGCGACGCCCACCTGATCGACCCGGGCCCGATCATCGGGGGCTACCTCTTCATCGCCGTCTCTGGCCTCCTCTTCGTCGCGATCGGGGTGTTCACGAGCTCGCTCTCGCGCAACCAGGCCGTCGCCGGGATCCTCTGCGTCACCGCGCTCGCGGCGGTCATCCTCGGGACCCGCTACCTGGGAAGCGCGGCGTGGCTGGACCGCGAGTCGCTGGCTCCGTTGAAGGCGGCGGTCGGCTACGCCCAGATATGGGAGCACCTGCAGGACTTCTCGCGGGGGGTGGTCGACACGCGCGAGCTCCTCTTCTACGTGAGCGGCACGGTCCTTGCGCTCATCTTCAGCATCCTGAGCGTCGAGGCCAAGATCCTCCACAGCTAGCTCCGGAACCCAGCCGTGACCGACAGCTTCCGAGCCACCCGGTGGATACGCACGCTGAACCTGGTTCTCCAGGCGATCCTGTTCCTCACCTTCATCGGCGGGCTCACCTTCCTCGCCGGCACCCACGCCTGGCGCTTCGACCTGACACGCTACCGCCGCTACTCGCTCTCGCCCGAGACGCTCTCCTACCTCGCCGAGCTCTCCCGGCCGGTCCACATCGTCATCACATCGGACGAGAAGTCCGACAATCCCGAGGTCGACGGCCTGCTGAGGGAATACGTCAACGCCACCGAGGGCAACGTGTCCGGGCAGGTCACCGTGGAGAACGTCGACATCTACCAGGACCGCCGGAAGACCGAGAAATACGGGGTCGACCGGGCCGGGGTGATCCTGCTGCTGTGCGGCGACAAGCAGCGCGCGCTCACCGTCGACGAGCTCTACAAGGTCGAGAACAAGGTCCGGACGGCCTTCGTGGGGGAGCAGGCGGTGACCGCGGTGATACTCGACATCTCCAATCCCGACCGGAAGAAGATCTATTTCCTGGTGGGCCACGCCGAGCTTCGCCCGGACGACGTCGACCCCGCGCGCGGCCTGTCCACGGTCAGGGAGCAGCTGCGCCTGCGCAACTACGACGTCGACACGCTCGACCTCGCCGCCGCGCGGAGGGTCCCGCCCGACGCCGCCCTGCTGGTGAGCGTCGCCCCCGTCGACGCGTTCAGCCCCTTTGAGCAGGAGCTTCTCCGGCAGTACCTGGGCGTCTCGGCCGGCAGGCTGGTGCTCTTCCTCGCGCCGAACACGCAGGCCGGCCTGAAGGACCTGCTGATCGACGACTGGGGCATACTCGTGGACGACGACGTGATTTTCGACCTGGGCTCGGACAACATAACGGAGGACGGCGACCTCGTCATCCGCGCGTTCGCGCAGCACCCCATCACGCAGATCCTTGTGGACTACAAGGAGGCGCTGCGGATCGGGCTGGCGCGAAGCGTGCGCCCACTCCCGGGAAGGCCTGCCGGCGCGGGGCTCACTGTCGTGACGCTTGCCGCGACGTCAAAGACCGCCTGGGGCGAGCTGGACTACCGGCAGCGCGGCTTCCAGAGCTTCACTCCCGGCGTCGACCTGAAGGGCCTGCCGCAGATGGACCCCCCCGACCGGCTCGGCATCGCGGTGGCCTCGGAGCGCGTCGCCGTCCGTGGCAACCTGCCGTTCAGCGTCGCGGGCGGCCGCATTGTGGTCATTGGTACCGGTGACATGATCTCGAACGCAAGGATCGCCAACGCAGGATCGGAGGGCCTGTTCCTGGGCGCCGTCAACTGGACCATAGGGAGGGACTCCGCGCTCAACGTGCCGGCCCGCCCCATCGACCGCTTCCAGCTCTCCCTCAGCGCCGGCGAGCTCGCGCGCCTGCGCTACACCCTGATGCTCGTTCTTCCGGGCATTGCCGCCCTGCTCGGGATCGCCGTATACTGGATCCGGCGAAACTAGCCCTCGAGAAGCCCCACAGCCCAGCCGTCCCAACGCCATGCGTTCCAAAGTCACACTCGTCCTGCTCTTCCTGAACGTCGCCCTGTTCTTCTTCATTTTCTACTTCGAGCGCGACTGGAGGATCGAGCACGCCTCGCTCGAGGCGAGGCGGCGGGTCCTTGGGCCGGAGGCCGCCGACATCAGGGCGCTGGAGGTCGCCGGGAGCGCTCCCGGCTCGGGATTCAGCCTTGAGCGCAGGGGCGACTCGTGGTTCCTGACAAGGCCGGTCGAGTGGCCCGCCAACCCGAATGCTGTCAGCGGGATCCTCAACGAGCTCCAGCTCCTCGAGCACGAGACGAGCTTCAGCACGCATGACCTTGAGAAGAACGGGCAGAGGCTGGCCGATTACGGCCTGGACCAGCCCAAGCTCACGGTGTCCTTCACTTCCGGCGCTTCGGCCAGCGGAAAGACGACCGTCCTGCGCATCGGCGACACGACGAAGGTCGGCAACCACCTCTACCTGCTGTCGCCGGACGGCGAGCGGATCCACGTGGTCGGCCGCTCCCTCGCCGACAGCCTTTCCATCGCCTTCGACGACCTGCGCTCCGACGTCGTGTTTTCAATACCTGTGTTCGAGGCCCGCTCGCTGAGCATCCAGGCGGCGGCCCCCTCGGGCATCCGCGTACGCCTCCACCGCGAGGGCAGCCGCTGGTCCTTTGAGACACCCGTGATCGCGCGGGCCTCCAAGAGCGTCACGGAGCTCGCCATCAACGAGCTTGGATCGCTGCGCGTGAAGTCGTTCGTCCTGCAGAACGCGCCGGCCTTTGCCGCACCCCTGCGGGTCACCCTTGAGGGAAACAACAGGCACGAGACGCTCTTCATCGGCGGGGCCGCCGACGGCGACGGCATCCACTATGCGCAGCTGGAGGGCCGCCCCGCGGTCTTCACGGCATCGATACCCGAGCAGCTCATGGCCACGCTGAGGAGCGCCCAGGACGACCTGCGGGACCGGCATGTCATGGATTTCGACGCCGGCGCCGTCACGTCGATAGCGCTCTCGGCCCCCAACCAGCCGGAGCTGGCCCTCCAGCGCCTGGAGTCGGACTCCGGCAGCCACGCGGCGGGTTGGCAGATCATACGCCGCGGAAGCGGCTCGCAGGGGCCCCAGGCGATCCAGGCGGATGCCGCGGCCGTGCAGCGGCTGCTCGAGCAGCTGGCGACCCTCACCGCGCTTCAGTTCCAGAGCGACGCCCCGACCGCCGCCGACCTCGAGGATTGGGGATTCAACAGGCCCGAGAGGGAGATCGAGCTCACGCTCGCCGGCGCGACCCCCGCCCAGGTCACGCTCCAGATCGGCCTCCCGACAAAGCGCGAGAACGTCGCGTACGCCCGAATCGCGGGATCATCGTCGGTCTATGCCGTGGAGCCGGACATCCTCCGCGAGACCAGCGCCTCGCCCCTTTCATGGCGCGAGCGCCAGTTGAGCTCCCTCCCGGTCTCGGCGCGGATCACCTCGCTTGCGCTGACGGCCGTCGCCGACAATTCCGTCATCTATTCGCACCGGATAGAAGGCGACGGGACGTGGGACGCCGCGCTCGCCGCTGAAACCGCGCCGAGGAGGGATGCGGTCAACGCCATCCTTGCGCAGCTGCGCTCGCTTCACGCCGCGCGCTATATGGAGGAGGGATTCCCGGAGAAGATCTTTGCGGCCGGCGAGGTGCGCCCGTGGAAATATCGCCTGGATGCGACCATCTCGCTTCCCAACGGCGCCGGGGGAAGCCAGGTCAATACGATGACCCTTTGGCTGGCCGAACGCACCGGGGCGACCGAGCAGCTTGCCGGCTCAAAGGAGTTCGCGACGGTGTTCGCGGTCGAGCAGCCGCTCCTGGATGCCCTCTGGACGCTGACGCAGCCCTGAACCGATGTCCGCGGGAATTCCAAGGTCCTGCCTTGCTGGCGCCCGCTACCTCGCTTCGGGACTGCTGACTGTCGCCGTTTGGACGCTGTGGCTCGGCCTGCTCCTGCTCCTCGCCGTCCAGGCCTACGTCGCCTCCGTGAACGAGCTGGAGGTCCCGCACTTCCTTCTGCGCGCGATCGAGAGCCATCTTGCCGAGTCGGGCGTCTCCGTCGGGTTCGGCCGGGCGGTTTTCGACCCGTCCGGGAGGATCCTGTTCCAGAAGGCGCACTTCAAGCTGGCGACCTTTGGCGAGCCGGTCGTCACGGCCAGCGCCATCTACGTGCGCCTCGACCCGTGGGCCCTCCTGTCGGGACGTTTTGAACCGAAGGAGATCCGTGCGACCGGAACCGACCTCTTCATTCCGGCAATGCTTTCCCCGTCGGGCCGCGCCGAGAAGCTCGTCGAGGACCTCGACGCGGGATTCTCCATGACCTCGAGGGGCGACGAATTCTCCGTCGACTACCTCAACTGCCGCCTGGGCGCGGTGAGCCTCTCGGCGCACGGCACAATCAATGCGGGCACTGTCGCAAGAGGCGGCACCGCCTCGTCCCTCCCGCTCGCAGAGTTCGTCTCGAGGAACTACGTCACCCTCAGCAGGGAGTTTTCGGGCGTGGAGAGCCAGCTTTCGGCGCTAGACCGCGGCGTCCTGACGGCCGTCTTCTCCCCATCGGACACGCGCGGGGCGATCGTCAGCGCCGAACTGTGCGCAGCGGCCCTGCGGATGCCCGGGCCGCCGGCGATCAACGCGGCCAACGTCCGCGTCGCGGCCCGGTTCCCCCTGCTGGGAGACGCCCCCCTCATGGCGTCGGCGTTCGCCTCGGCCGAGGCGCTGCAGATCGGGGGCGGGACAGCCTCGGACATTCACGCCCGCATCCGCGGGATCCTCAGGGTGAATACCCTCAAGTTCAGCCCCAGGGAGCTGGAGGTCACCGCGGGGTCGGCCTCGGCAGAGGGCGCCGAGATCGTCGCCCCGATCGCGCTGTTCGCTCCGGACGGCGGGAGCAAGCTGGCGGCGGACATGTCGGCCTTGCTCTACGGAAGGCCGGTCTCGGCCCATGCGGACGCCGACCTTTCCACCAAGGAAGCGGGGATAACCGTTGACGCCTCCGTGTCGCCCGGCCTGGTCGCGCCCATCTCGGCCAGGACGGGATTTGACATCCGCCGCTTCGCGGATTTTTCAGAACCGGTCGCGGTGGCAGGCAGGGTCCGGCTTGGGCCCGCCTGGAGGCTCGAGGGGGTCGAGGCGCACGTGGACGGGCGGAGCATCGAGGCGTACGGCGTCAGGCTCGA
>DATNLY010000178.1:0-2869 GCA_035602635.1 Opitutaceae bacterium
CGCCGCGGTTGAAGCCGAAGCCGTCGTAGAAGTCGGGCACGCCCGGCTGGTTGATGGACGAGCCGACGCCCTGGTTGCCCGAGAGTCCTTCGAGGAACGGTGGCTCACCCGGCTGGGTCATTGCCGTGCTCCCAAATGGCGATACCGTTGCATATCCCTCGGTGAACGAGGGCGTTCCTGGAACTCCGCCGGTGCCCACCTGCTGCCCTGCCGAGAAGCCTGGGGTTATGTAGGTCTGTCCGGGAAGGACGGGCGTTGCGGCCGGCGTGTTGAAGTTGTTGCCGGCGGGGCGAGCTGCCACGGCCGGTGACACGTACGCGGGCGGGTGAAGAGCGGGAACCGGCACCGGAGCTGCTCGAACGACGCTCGCGCCCGCACCCAGTGTGGTCGTGACGACAGCGGCCATCCAATAGGGGATCTGCGAATGCATAGCGGCCTCCCCACGTTGCAATTGGCGTGCGGGGCGGTGGCTCGACCGGGATCCTCGCTCAGGTCAGCAGAGGTTGGCCCACACGGGGGATCGCGGCTCACGTGAAATATACAGTGTTACGAAAGCTACTGCGCTGGCCCGCATTTCTCACCTGAGATGCGCGAAAAGACCGAGAAGCGATGCGTGTCGGACAAGACGGTGAGAAATGTGGGCTAGGCGGGCGATCCCCCAATGGGTGTATGAATGGGCCCGTGCGATTCGTCCTCCTTTTCGCCGCGTTCGTCGCGCTGATCCTCCTTGCGCTCCCGCGTTCGGTGCTCGCCGCCAATCCTCGCGAGATTGCGGCGCTCGATGCATTGAATCAGGCCGAGAGCGACTACCTCGGCATGAACTACGCGGCGGGCGCAGCCCGGCTCGACAAGGCTCTGCGCGTGTGCGCGCCGGCCAACTGCTCCTCAGGCACGCAAGCGGCTCTCCTGCGCGACATCGGGACGATGGAGCTTCGCGCTGGGGACAAGGCATTCGCGATCAAGGCGTTCGGGGAAGCGCTGAAGCTTCATCCCACGATCGATCTCAACCCGAGCTACGACTCCCCGGACGTGCGCGCCTTGTGGGAAGAGGTCAAAGGAGGAGGCGCGCCATCGGCGTCGCCGGTGGCTCCCGCGGCCCCCGCCGCGCCTTCGCTCATTCCGCTCGCTCCTGCCCCTTCCGCACCGGCACCTCCCCCGGCGGCGCCCGCTCCCCCACCCGCGCCCCTTCCCGTTGCGCCGCCCCCGGTGTTGCCGCAGCCTGCCAAAGGCGACTTCGTTCACACGCCGGCGGCCGAGCAGAAGATCGACACGCCGCTCCCGATATTCATCGAGGGGGGACCGGCCGACACGTACCACGTCATCGTGCGGTACAAGCTCGCCAAAGAGCGCGATGACGTCGAGTGGAGCCACGTGGATCTGACGCATCTGGCACGAGGCTGGGGAGGGCTCATCCCGTGCAACGATATCGTCTTAGGGACGATGCGATATTACATTCAAGCCTATAACAAGGATATGGACCCGGTCGGCGGCAACGGCGACGCGAAGAATCCATATCAAGTACCCCTGCGCCCAGAGCTCGCCGGGCCACCGCCGCACCTTCCCAACAAGAATCCCCCGAAAGCGTGTCACGGGAAGTCCAAGGCGGGAGCCGCGCCCCCGAAGGAGGCGCCGGAGACGGAGACTTCTGTCGCGGAAGGCGGCGAGGCCAAAGGCGAAGAGAAGGAGAAGCACGAGGCGAAGCCGGGCGTGAAAGAGCCCCTACGGCGCTGGTGGGTCGGCGTCGGCCTGCACTTCGACTTCCTTGAAATGCCCCAGGGGATCGACCTGTGCCGCGTCGACCAGAAAACGACCCTGCCGTTAAACGCCGACCACATCTTTTGCTACGCCCCCTCTCTTGGGACCGACTTCCCCGCGTACTCTGCGGCGGGAAGCATCCAGAATAGCGAGCTCCAGTCGGGGACCGCGGGCACCTCGGCAGGTGGCATCGTCCTCGCCAACCTCCGGTTCTTCGCGTCCCTCGAGTACGCGTTCAACGCGAACATTCTCGCGGGCGTACGCCTCGGCTACGTGCTCCTGAGGTACCCGGGGACCCAGGCGGTCGCCGATGGGTACGGCTTCGGATCGGGGGTGTACCTCGAGGCGCGCGCCACCGCCGTCATCGGCAAGGATGCGTTGAGCCAGGAGGGGTTCGCGCCCGTCGCTTTCGCTGGCGTTGGCGTGTCTGCGTTCGACGGACACACGTCGGGCACCGCGACCCTGTGCCCGACCGCATCGGCTGCATGCGCCGGGGTGAAGCCCACGCCCTTGAATGTCGATATGTGGTGGACCAACGGGCCGGCCTTCATCGACTTCGGCGGCGGCTTGAGGTACGCGCCGGCGCCGCGGCTCGGCCTCATCGGCGCGCTCCGGGTGAACTTGTCGATCGGGAACAACGGCCTCATCCCGACGGTCGGTCCCGAGATAAGCGGGCAGATGGGCTTTTGAACGTTACTTTCTCGAAGCGGCGCGCCGGGCGGCGAGCCGCATCTCGCCCGTCAACGCGGCCCAGCGCATCTCGTTTCGCTCGGGTCCGAGCTCCTTGTCGCCGTACGTGACGAACTGGTCCGCGATGAGGTCGAGCCGTTCGCGAAAGGGCAGGGGCAGGCGGACGTCCAGGATGTCTGCCGCGATCTCGCGGCGCCTGCGCAGGGTGAACGACATGCTGATGCGCGGCCGGCTGAACGACGGGTCGCAGCGTCCGCCCCAGTGAGCGACGTTGGCGTTCCAGACGAGCGCGCTGCCGGCCGGGATCGGCGCCGCAAGACCGAGGTCTTCGAGCCCGTGGAGGTTGGGCAAGTCGCCGGGATAGTGCGGGTCGCGCGGGAGCGGGACCATGTGAAGGCACGCGTTTCGCTCGGTGGCGTCGGTG
>DATNLY010000296.1:0-2040 GCA_035602635.1 Opitutaceae bacterium
GGACGCCCCACCCTCAAGACGAGGAGGAGGCCCCCCAGGAATGCCGTGAAGAAGCCAAGGATCTCCCGCCACCAGAAGGGCCGGGGGATGACGATAGGGGCGGAGAGCGGGATCACCAGCTGCGGGTCGAACCCCCCCGGCGAGGTCTCGACAAAGAGCTTGTCGCCGTCCACGCGCATCGCGTCGATCTGGTAGTTCGGCCTGAACTGCCCCGGGGCGAACGCGACAAGCGTCGCGCCCGATGGCCCCACAATCCGCGCGCCGCTGAGCGTCATCTTGGCGTAGCTGTCAAGCGGGTCGAACCGGAGCGCCCGGAGGGTGCCGCTCGGGAGCTCGAACCTGAGGAGACGCGGTTGCCCCGCGAGGATCGGCTGGATCGAGGAATCCTGCTCGGAGAGCCCGCGCCCCGCGTCAAAGTAGAGCTGGACGAGGCCCGACTCCTGCGAAGCGACGTTCACCTCGAACGTGCATGGGCCGGGCCGGGTGGCCGACCAGGGCTGCAGGCTGAGCGAGGCGGCCGCGGCGCACGCGAGGCAGGCCAGTATGCTCGAGATTCTCATGGGTGGTCGTCGCGCGCCCTATATGCAGGCCGGGCCGGGATCCGGCTCCGGCTTCAGCCTGAAAGCCGCGATGATTCCGAGGGCGGCAAGCGCGAGCCCCCCCGCCGCAAGGCGAAGGGCCGCTGACAGGTCCCGGGGCCAGTAGGCGAACCGGACCCGGAATGTCCCCGGCCGGTCGACAAAGATTCCCTTGAACGCGTGGTTGACGCGCACGTACGGCGCGGGGCTGCCGTTCACCGTGGCCTCGAAATTGCCCCGCTCATACGCCTCCGTCAGCACGATGATCCCGGGACCTGTCGCCGTCACGGTGAATGACGTCGTGTTGGCGGTCATGGAATAGTCCCGGGCCGGCTCAACCCGGCGATCGCCCGGATCGCGGATCACCCGCGGCGATGGCGCCATCCGTGCCAGGTCGGCGCCCTGGATGGCGGCGAAGGGTCGGCCGTCGCCCTCCCGGATGAGGGACCACAGGTCCGCGGGCTCGCGGTACGCCATGACCCCGTCCGTGAAGAACGCCCGCGGCCAGAATGACGGGCTCTCAAGGACCTCCATGTCCAGCGACCTGAACGGCCTCAGCAGCGGCTGGCGCCGGCCCGCCGGATAATCGAGGTAGAACCGCACATTGAGGAGGTCGAGCAGCGGCCGGACAGACGCCAGCTGGCCGGCCTGCACCCGGTAGCGCCAGTCCCAGACCCTCTCGATTCCCGACGCCTCCATGAGCTGGCGGTAGTAGCGGTTCATCAGGGCGTCGGGACCGGAGATCCCCTCCAGGTCGTAGACCGCCGTCCAGCCCGGGAAAAGGTTGTCGACGAGGCCGACCGCCCTGAAAGGCGACTCCCGCATGGCGAGGACCGCGTCCACCGCCGGCGAGCGGGCCTGGAGGTCCACACGGCTCGCGGGCAAAATGGAATACCCGGGGAATGACGTGCCGAGCTGCAGACCCTGGCGCCAGTGAAGGGCGCCAAGCGCAAGGACGGCGACCAGCGCGGCGGCGGGGCTCAGGCACCGGCGGCGAAGCGAGATCCGCATGGCCCACATGAGCGCCGCAAGCGCCCCGACGAGGCTCAGCCCATAGGCGTGGACGAAAGCCCCCAGCCTTACAAATTTTCCCCAGGTCTGGTCGTAGTAGGCGCTGCGGACAATCGCCTGGGCGGTCCCGAGGTAGGCGGCGTAGATGACGATGACCAGGGCAAGGACGCCCAGCCCCTCGCTCCTGCCCTCCTCCGATCCCAGGCGCTGCCAGGCCTCCCGCCAGCCAAACCCGGCCAGGACGGCGAAGATGACGACCAGCACGCACGAGAACGTGTTGTCGATGTGCATGACGTTCCCGAGGAACGGGACCCGCGCGACCAGGGCCGGCGGGACCACCCCGAACACGAGCGCGAGCGAGGGCAGGCTCGAGACAGCGAGGGCCGCCGCGCGCCGGTCCGCAAGGATCGAGCGCCACCGCACCGCGCACCAGAGCAGTCCGCCTAGGATG
>DATNLY010000305.1:0-2173 GCA_035602635.1 Opitutaceae bacterium
CCGCAGGTGCCGGTTGTCGCGGACCCTCGCCGACGAGGCGCCCGCGGCCTCGTCGACATTGCCGCCGTTCAGGCCGATGCCATTGATGAGGCGCGCGGTGTTCATCTTTCGTCAGCCCGAGGGCGCGCCATTGGGGGCGCCGCCGGAGTAATTGCCGCCGCAGAACGGGCTTAATCCCCAGTCTCGGCTGCAGGATTCCCGGTAGAAGAACCTGGCCGGCTGCCCAACATGGAGGTCGGTGTCTTCCATTGGTGGGGCAAGCTAGGAGCGTTATTGCTAATCATCTACATCGATTACTACGTCTTTTGACGTACTAATGAGACTATTCCTTTGGGAGTCATGTTGTTGCGAGCAGGCTTGAGCTTACAGGTTTTTAGCAAACAATGGGCGCGTGAAAATCATCATCGTCGAGGACCACTTGATGATTCGTGACATCGTCAAGAAGGTGTGCAGTTCGGAGTTTGGCTATACCGTTGTGGGTGAGACGGATTCAGGGGTCCAGGCGGTGGAGATGATTCTCAAGCGCAGGCCGGATGCGGTGATCCTGGATTTGTCGCTGCCCGACATGGACGGCTTCAACGTGGCGGACCGCGTGCTCAAGGTGATGCCGAGCCTCCGCATCCTCATGCTCTCGTCGCACTGCGACGACTACACCCTGTTCCGCGTCGAGAAGTCGGGCGTGCACGGGTTCATCGACAAGAACTCCAACACGGTCGAGATCCTGCGCGACGCCCTCAAGGCGATCGCCGCCGGGCGGATCTATTTCTCGCAGGCGTTCCAGAACGCTCGCATGTCCAGGCGTTCCGATCCGCGCTCCTTCATCAAGGTGCTCTCCGACTGGGAGCGGGCGATCCTCTCTCTGATCGGCCAGGGGATGAGCGACGAGGAGATCGGCGAGCGGCTCAACCTCTCGCCGCGCACCGTGCAGACGCACCGCAGCAACATCCTGCGCAAGCTGGACCTGAAGGGCACGCCAAAGCTGATCGCGTTCGCCGTCGAGAACGGCTTCACGCAGGTCCAGTCGAAGCTCGGATCGATTCCAGTTTACACCTGAAGTCGGCGAATTCGCGCTCGAATTCGGAGAATATCCGCCCGATCGTTTCGGAATCGGCGGCCGAGTTGGCCTGGAGCTCGGCGGCCAGGCGGCCAAGCCTGTCGTACTTGACCACGCTGCAGTGGGAGAGCATGCGGTGCGCGATCCGGTGGATCGCCGCCGGCTCGCCCGTGGCGATGGCCGCGCGGGCGCTGATCCGGTCGCTGTCGAACGTGGACAGGAATCGGTCGATCTGGATGCCCAGGCCCTCGAGGGACTCGTTTCCGAGGAACCGCAGCATCTCCAGGTCGATCTCCCCGGGAGGCTCGAACGTGATGTTCTGGGAGCGGACCTCGATGGACGCCGCCGTGCGCAGGGAGGCGCCCAGGTCCTGCAGCGCGGCGGCGATCTTCGCCGGGGTGATCGGCTTGGAGATGAAGGCGTCCATTCCGGCCTGCATGCAGGCCTCCCTGTTGAGGTCCGTGGAGTGGGCCGTCGTCGCGATGATGATGGTGCGCCGCGTGGACGGCTCGACCGCGCGGTAGCGCGACGCCACCTCGGTGCCGATGAGCCCCGGCAGGTTCCAGTCCAGGAAAACGACGTCATAGAAGGAGGCCCTGAGCCTTTCCAGGGCCGCCACCCCGTCGTTCACGACGTCCGACTGGATGCCGAGCTTTCTCAGCATGGCCTGCATGGCGACCACGTTGTAGTCGATGTCCTCCACGATGAGCGCTCGCAGGGCCGTCGCGCGGGCGGCGCAGGGCGCCGCCGCCGCGTCCGCGCCGCGGACGGCCACGAGAGGCAGCTCGGCCCAGAAGCAGGAGCCCTCGCCCGGGGTCGAGTCCACCCCGACCCGGCCCCCCATCTTGCCCGCCAGCAGCCGGCAGACGGCGAGGCCCAGGCCCGTCCCGCGGATGTTGCCCGAGCGCGCCGACTCGAGGCGCGTGAACTTGGTGAACAGGGTTGAGATCTCCGCCTCCGTCATGCCGGCCCCCTGGTCGCGCACGAAGAACCTCATCCTGTCGTGGACGCCGGGGGCCGCGCCCACGACAATGGGCTTTCCCGCGCCAAACTTGAGCGCGTTCGTCAGGTAGTTGAGCACGATCTGCTGGATGCGGGCGGAGTCGCCCTCCAGCTGTT
>DATNLY010000340.1:0-9915 GCA_035602635.1 Opitutaceae bacterium
GACGTGGGCGGATCGGTCGCGGAGGCCCGGGACATCCTTCTAGGCGGGGCCGTCCGCCGCAAGATTGCGGACATCCGCGACTTCTACGCAGGCTAGGGCGCGACGCATGAAACGGCGGTATTTCGGAACAGACGGCATTCGCGGAACCTACGGGGGATCCATCGTGAGCGAGGCATTCTTCGCCTCCATAGGCGCCGCCGCCGGCCGGTGGCTTGAGTCGCGCGGCGCGCGACAGGCCGGCGTGCTTGTCGCCATGGACACGAGGGCATCCGGGCCTTCGCTTGCCCGGATGCTCGCCGGAGGGCTCGCCGGCGCGGGGGCCCGCCCGAGGATGCTCGGGATCGTCCCCACGCCCGCGGTCTCGCGGGCGGTCGCGCAGGTCGGGGCCGCCCTGGGCGCGGTGGTCACGGCCTCGCACAACCCCGCCTCCGACAATGGCGTGAAGTTCTTCGGGCCGGGAGGCTCAAAGCTGGCGGATGCGGACGAGGCCCAGATCGAGTCGCACCTGGCGGCGCCGGCTGCCGAGCCCGGGAGGGCCTGGGAATTTCCTGCGGAATCGGCCGCGGGACCCTACATCGAGGCCGCGTCCAGGATCCTGCCCGCGGGAGCCCTCGCGGGCTGGAGGATCGCGCTCGACACGGCCAACGGCGCGGCGTGCGCCACCAGCCCCGCGGTCTTCCGCGCGCTCGGCGCCGAGCTGTCCGCGATCGGGGACCGGCCGGACGGCGGCAACATCAACGAGGGCGTCGGGAGCGAGCACCCCGGGGCGCTCTCCGAGCTTGTCCTTAGGACCCGCTCCCGCATCGGCGTGGCCCACGACGGCGACGGCGACCGGTGCGTCCTCTGCGACGAGCGCGGGGTCATTCTCGACGGCGACGAGGTGCTCGCGATCCTTGCGACGCACGCCCTCTCCCGGGGAACCCTCGCGGGCAAGACGCTCGTTGTCACGGTCCAGAGCAACCTCGGTGTTGACGCCGCCGTGGGCGCCGCGGGCGGGCGGGTGGTCAGGACGGCCGTGGGCGACCGGTACGTCGCCGAGAGGATGCGCGCCGAGGGGGCGAACCTCGGGGGCGAATCCTCCGGCCATTTCATATGCCTGGATGCTTGCCCCTCGGGGGACGGACTGGTGGCGGCGCTCAGGGTGGCGGAGGTCATGCTGGAGTCGGGGCGGCCGCTCTCCGAGCTCCGCAAGGTGCTGCGGAAATTTCCGCAGCGGACGGACGCGCTGCGGGTCCGGGAGAAAAGGCCCATCGAGTCGCTGCCCGTGCTTTCGGCGGCAATCCACGGGCTCGAGCGGGAGCTGGGCGCGAGCGGCCGGGTCCTGGTCCGCTATTCGGGAACCGAGACCAAGCTGCGGCTTCTCGTGGAGGGGCCCACCGAGGCTGCCGTCGGCGCGGGGATGGACCGGCTGCGCGCGGCGGCGCGGGCCGACCTCGAGGTCATCATATAGCGGTAACGGCGCCCCCTGGCCTTTCCCCGGCAATCCAGACGCCGAATGCCATCAGCGCGCCGCCGAGGATCAGCCGGGGCAGGTCGGCCGTCTCCCCGAAGAAGAGAAGGGAGCAGGCGATCCCCAGGGGGATCTTGGCGTTGTTGATCGCGGCAAGGGTGCCCGCATTGACGCGGGTGGAGCCGACATTCCAAAGGAAGAAGCAGGCGCCCGAGGCGACCGCGCCCAGGTAGGCCATCGTGGCCCATTGGGAGGGCGTGGCGGAGAACGCGCCCCAGCGGGTCGTGAAGAGCGACACCAGGACCGTGAGCGCGAGCGCGCCCGCGTAGGGAAGCGCGAAGACCGAGGCATCGCTCACGTCCGCGGGAAGGCGCCGGCGCTCCCGGCGCCAGGCCACCTGGCCCGCGGCGAAGCACAGGTTCGACAGCTGGACGAGGACGAACCCGGCGAGGATGCCGGAGTCGCCGACGGAGCTGTAGACGACCGCGCCGGCTCCCGCGACGGAGAGCGAGGCGGCGGCGGCGTAGCGCATCCGCCACCTGCGCTCGGCGGCGGCGTCCGCAAGCGCGACAAACAGCGGCGTCGTGATCGTGAACAGGGCCACCTCGTAGGCGTGGAGGTGCGCGTAGGAGCGCAGGTAGAGGATGTACACCGCCCCGAACTGGACCGTCCCGATCAGGAAAAGGCGGATCCTCGCTGCGGGGGGAATCCGGGACGGCCTGAGGAACGGGGCAAACACCGCAAGGGAGATGGCGAGCCGGACCACGGCGATCGCCGTGGGGTCAATGCCCGCGAGCCGCTTGATGAGCCCGAACGAGAAGGCCCAGACGACCGAGACGGCGAGAAGGAGAGGCATCGGGTTTCGCCCAGTACCGCCAGCGGGTCACACCCTGAACAGGGCGCCCAGGCGCTTGCCGAGAAGCAGGCTCACGCCGGCGACCATCGTCCCCAGGAACACCATCGCCCAGACCCCGAGCGCGCAGGCCAGGAATTTTCCGTCCCCCAGGAGCTGGAGGAGCTCGAGGATGGCCTTCGTGATCGGGTTGAAGACCATCTTCTGCGCGAGGATGATGGAATCGCTCACCTCGAGCATCGCGAACGCGAACGCGAGGAGCGCCCCTGCCATGAGGTTCGCGGCGATCAGGGGGAGCGTGACCTTGATCATCGCCTTCAACGGCGGGCAGCCGAGGTTCTCGGCGGCCTCCTCAAACGCCACGCTCGTCTGCTGGAACCCGGCGGCGGCGGACCGCACGACGTAGGGGAGCCTGCGGATCGAGTACGCCACGATGAGAAGCACGGTCGGGTTGCGCACGGGGTTGATGAACGAGAAGAACCGGCCGTCCTGGGACATCGCGATGTACCCGAAGGCGAGCACGATTCCCGGCACGGCAAGGGGCAGCATCGCCAGGAAGTCTAGAGCCTGCCTGCCGGCGATCCTCGTGCGCACGACCACGTAGGCGATCGCGATTCCCATCACCACGTCGATCACGGTCGAGAAGCTCGCGTACTTGAGGCTGTTGGCGATCGCCGGGACGGTGAGCTCGTGCCCGAGCGCCGCGCGGTAGTTGTCGAGCGTCAGGCCCGTCGGGAGCACCGTGGCGTACCAGTCCCTGGACGAGGCGATGAGGATCACCCCCAGGTGCGGCAGGATGGCGACAAGGGTGACGCAGCAGAAGAGGCCCGTGCAGAGCCACGCCTTGGCCGCGGGGAGCGCACGCGGGCCCCCTGTCGAAGTCGCCTTGGCCATCATGGCGTGGCCCGTCCTCCCGAAAATCCCCTTTCCCACGGCATAGATGAGGACCGAGCTGGCGAGCATCACGGCGACGAGGGCGTAGGGGAACGGGTTTCCCCCGATGTCCCTCAGGCCCGTGAAGATCTGGACGCTCGTGACCCGCGAGTAGTCGAACACGAGCGGGGTCCCGAGCTCCGTGAACACCCAGATGAACACGATAGTGCAGCCGGCGAAGAGCCCCGGCTGGATGAGCGGGAGGGTGATCTTCCAGAAGCGGCGCAGTCCGGTGCAGCCGAGGTTCTGCGCCGCCTCCTCCATCGCTGGATCGATGTTCGCGAGCGCGGCGACCGCGTTGAGGTAGATGATCGGATAGAGCGAGAGCGCCTCGACGATCGCGACGCCCCAGAACTGGTTTGCGGCGAACCAGTCGAAGGCCCAGCCGCGCGGGCGGATCCCGAGGTCGATGATGAGCGCGTTGACGGCCCCGTACTGGCCGAAGATCTGCTTGATCCCGATCGCCCCGACAAAGGGGGGAAGAATCATCGGCACGAGGACCGCCGAGTTGAGGAACCCCTTGAAGGGGAACAGGAACCGGTCGGAGACCGCGGCCAGGGGAAGCGCTATAAGGAGCGCGCCCGAGGTCCCGGCGCAGGCGAGAAGGAACGAGTTGCGCAGGGCCACCAGGTAGGTCGGGTCCGTCAGGAGGGTGCCGAGGTACGCGAAGGTCAGGCGCCCGTCCGCGTCTATGAACCCTCCCTTGATGATCTGGATGATCGGCCAGGCGAAGAAAACCGCGAAGAACACGGCGGTGGCCCCAAACACAAGGCGGGCGGTGGTCCTGGACATGGCGCGTCGGCAGGGTCAGCTAAACGGCCAGATCCTGAAGAACGAAAGGAAAAACATGGCCGCCACAGCATAACCGATCGGCGGGACCTCGCGGTGGCGCCCCAGGCCCACGCTGAGGAGGACCGAGCAGATCAGCCCGATCCCAATTCCCTTGGCAATGCTGAACGTGAGCGGGATCGCGAAGATCGTCAGGACGGCCGGGGCGGCCGTCTGGAAGTCCGACATGTCGATCTCGACCACGGATTGCATCATGAATATGCCGACGATCACGAGCGCGGGAGCGGTTGCACACCACGGTACCGCAAGGATGAGCGGGGTGAGGAAAAGCGCCAGCAGCATGAGGATGGCGACCGTGATCGCCGTGAGCCCCGTGCGCCCGCCCGCCTCGACCCCAGAGGCAGATTCGATATAGCTCACGACCGTGGACGTCCCGCAAAGGGCCGAGAGTATCGTGGCGATCGAGTCCGCAAGGAGAGCGCGGCCCGCCTTGGGAAGCCGGCCGTCCGCATCGAGGAGGCCGGCCCGCTTGGTGACCCCGATCAGGGTCCCAATGTTGTCGAACATGTCGACGAGGAGCAGCGTGAAGATGAGGGGCAGCGCCTTATTGAAGCCCTTCCAGCTCTTCATGAAGCCGAACGAGAGCTTCCAGAACACGGGCGCCGCCGTGTGTGGCAGGGCGAATATCCCGTTGCTCAGGCTCGTCACGTGGCCGCCGGTCCCGTTGGAAACGAACGTGCCGGCCACCGTGATCGCGAGGATCCCGATCACGATCGCACCCGGCACCTTGCGGGCGACAAGGAGGGCGGTGAAAACGATTCCGGCGAGACAGAGGGCGGTTGGCCCGGAGGCGAAATCACCGGGTCCCACGAAAGTTTCCGGGTTTCCCACGATCACGCCGCCGTTTTTTAATCCTATGAAGGCGATGAAGAGCCCGACGCCGCAGGTGACCGCGATCTTAAGGCCGAGCGGGATCGACGCGATGATCTTCTCCCGCACGCCGGAGACCGACAGCGAGAGGAAGATGATCCCGTTGATGAACACCATCCCGAGGGCCTCGTTCCACGCTAGGCCCATGGCCCCGCAGATCGTGAACGTGAAGAACGCGTTGATCCCCATCCCGGGAGCCATGGCGATGGGGTAGTTCGTGAAGAGGGCCATCAGCGTGGTCGCGACGGCCGCCGTGATCGCCGTGACGGTCACGAGCGCGGCCTTGTCCATGCCCGTGTTCGCTAGGATGGAGGGGTTCACCGCGAGGATGTAGGCCATCGCGGCAAAGGTCGTGAGCCCTGCCTGGAACTCGCGCAGGGGCGTCGTGCCGCGACTTTCAAGGTGGAAGAGGCGGTTAAGCATGGGCTGCGCTTGTGTGGTGGATTTGGGGTCGCCCCGCAACGCAAGTTTTTGGTTCCAAGCCCGCGAAAACGCGGCGATAACCGGGGGCAGATGAACCCCGAATCAAGGCTCGCAGAGCTCGGCCTCGCGCTTCCCCAGCCGCCCGCCGCCGCGGGCAGCTACGTGCCCACGGTGCGCACGGGAAACCTCCTCTTCTGCGCGGGCACTCTGCCGATGGCGGACGGCAAGCTGACGCATTCGGGGCAGGTCGGGCGCGAGCAGACGGTCCAGACCGGGGCGAAGGCCGCGGAGGCCTGCGCGCTCAACACGCTCGCGAACATCAGGGCCGCCCTGGGCTCGCTGGACCGGGTGGCCCGAATCGTCTTCGTGAGCGGCTACGTGAACGCCGTGGACGGCTTCACCGAGAGCCCCGCCGTGATCAACGGCGCCAGCGACCTCTTCGTGAAGGTGTTCGGCGACGCGGGCCGCCATGCGCGGGCCGCGGTCGCCGTCAACGGGCTTCCCCGGGGAGCGACCGCCGAGATCCAGGCGGTCGTCGAGGTCCGGGATTAGCGCCAGAAGCCGCGGATGTAGACCCTGCGGCCCGCGCGCACCTCATAGCGCGCGCCGACCCAGGCGGCGCCTGCGTGCGGCGGGCGCTCGTAGTGGCCGCGGTACCAGACCCAGCGTCCGCCGTACCAGTGGTAGTAGCCGCCGATCCAGATGAATCCGGGCGCGGGGGCCACGGGGACCACCTCGTACTGGGGCGGGGGCGGCTCCGTGTCGACGACGACCTCGCCCGGGGGCTCGGCGTACGCGGGCTGGGTGTAGACGACGGGGGCCGGGGCCGGGCGCACCGCGACCACACAGCCGGAGGTGAGGGCGAGCACCGAAGCCAGTGCCGCCGCGCCGGCCGCGACCCGGGCGGACCGGGAGGGGGCGGCGGGCGCGATCAGGGGACTTTCTGCGAGTGGGAGTGTATTCATGATGTAATGATATTCGAATCCTTAGACGCGCTCCCGGGAAAAATGTTACCGGCCTAGGCCAGGTTTTTCACGAGGACGCGCGCGTTGCGCCCGCTGTCGTCGTAGAGCTTGAGGCGGGCCTCCGGCAGGATATCCTTCGTGCTCTCCTGGAACCCGCAGACGTTCGTGAAGAACCCGAAGCTCTGCGTCGAGAGCGCGATCACGGTCTTCGCCCCCCGCTCCTTCGCCTGGAGGCAGGCGTAGTCGACCATCTTTTTGCCGATGCCGCGGTTGTGGTAGAACGGAAGCACGTAGAGGGAGCCGATCTCGGCCGTCTCGGGGCGGTCGGGATAGAAGAGAAGCGTCACGCAGGCGATGACGGCCTCGTCGACCTCGAACACGAAGAACTGGTCGATGTTCTTCTCGATCGCCTGCTGCGTGCGGTGGATCAGCTCCTCGCGCCTGACGGCGTTGCGCGTCAGGTTGTAGAGGAGCCTCACGTCGCGGCGGGTCGCCTTGCGGATCTGCTGGTAGTCGTTTCCGTAGACCAGCGAGCCGACGCCCTCGTTCGAGAAGATCTCGTTCAGGAGCCCGTCGAAGACGCGGCCGTCCACGATGTGGACGCGCGGGGTGCCGGTCTCGATCGCCCTGATGGCGTGGGCGGCCTTGCTCCGGCTCGTCTCCGCGACCTGCTCGGGATGCTCGCTCAGGAGGGTGCGCAGGGCGTCGACGGAGATCTCGTGCCTCACGTCCCCCTCGATCTCAAGGCCGGGGCTGGGCGCCAGGTAGATGATCTTGGTCGCATGGAGGGCCTCGGCCATCTCGGCGGCGAGGAGGTCGGAATTGACCCGGAGCGACTTGCCGTCGGGACCGAAGGCGACCGGCGAGATCAGCGGGACGACCTGGCGCTCGATCAGGAGCCCGAGCAGCTCCTTGTCGATCCGGTCGACCTTGCCGGTCAGCTGCTGGTCCACTCCCTTGATGATCCCCACGGGGACGGCGCGGACAGCGTTCGTTATGACCGCCTTGAGGGAGCTCTGAGTGAGGCCCTCCAGGATCACGTGCGACACCCGGGAGGACGCCCGGATCGCCAGGTCGAGCGTGGCCGCGTCGGTGACGCCCGAGCCGTCGATGTTTGTGATCGGTATCCCGCGCAGCGCCGAGAGCTCCTGGAGCTGGTGGCCTATCCCGTGCACGAGAACGACCTTGATCGCCAGGCTCCTCAGGACGGCGATGTCGACAAGGAGGTTCGCGAAGTTCTCGTCCGCGACGATCGACCCGTCGATGGCGATCACGAATATCTGCCCCTGGAACCTGGGGACGTACTGGAGTATCCCACGGAGGTCCGTCGGCTTGATGGTGGTCGCCTGGGCGGTCGACGGCGCGGGGGAAGCAGGTTGCCCGTTTCCGTTGGTCATTGGCAGGATCGCGTTCTCAATGATGTGGCCGCGCACGTCAAGGGACCTCTGGGAGGCGCTCGCCCGCAGCGGGCGCGGAGGTCCGGGCCCGGGTAGGTGAACACCCACTGGCGGCGATCCCGATCGGCGGACATAATCGCCGAAGTCGCCCGCGCAGCTGCGCCCCCGAAGTCGCCGGACCTCGCTGCGGGGACGGCCCCTCCCTCGCAACCCCATGGCCCAGATCCTCCTCATCGACGACGACGACGGCGTGCGCTCCTTGATGCGCCTGGCCCTGGTGGGCTCGGGGCACACCGTGATCGAGGCCAGCGACGGGGAGGAGGGGCTGCAGCTGTTCCCGCAGGCAAACGCCGACCTGGTGATCACGGACATGGTGATGCCGGGCAAGGACGGGGCCGAGGTGCTGACCGAGCTTCAGAAGATGCACCCTCCCGTGAAGGTCATCGCGATCTCGGGCGGCAGCCGGCACGGCTTCGCTGACAATCACGAGGTTGCGGAGCGGCTCGGCGCCGCGAAGGTCCTCGCAAAGCCGTTTTCGTGCGCGGCCCTGCTGGCCGCGATCGACGAGGTCCTGCCGGGTGGCGGTGGCAAAGGCCGGCTGCCTGGACTGAGCGCCTAGCGGACCAGGAGGCTCCACGCCCTCGACTCCCGCTCGCCCACGAGCGTGACGCGGTATTTCCCGGGCCTGATGCACCCGGGCGGGACCGTGATGAGCGCGGTTCCCTCGCGGGTGCGCGCCAGGAGTCCGCCCCCGAGCATCTCGAAGTCGGCGACGATGACGATGTCGCTCTCCCTCTCGTAGAGGTGGGCTCCCGACAGCTGCCTCTTGTTGTCGGCGAGCGTGTAGGTGAGCCCAATCTGGTAGTCGATCGCCGAGGCCGCCGTCGTGGCGGCGGACACGGAGCCGATCGACAGGGGCAGGAGCGGCGACTCTATGAGCGTGCCCTTCAGGTCCGGAGGCAGGCCTCCCGGGGCCCGGGATGTGGGATCGCCCGCCTCCGCCGCCGACTCGGCGGGGCGGCTCGCGTCGACCGTGACGCGCTGGTAGCCCGCCTTCAGGAGCCGGATCACGTCCGCCCGGTCGCGCATGTCCTGGTAGGGCTGGAACGCGGGATCCTTGCGCCGGAAGTGCAGCGTCAGGTACGTATACACCGGGATGAAGATCACGATCGAGAGCACGATCCACTTCATCGGCCAGGGTTTGCGGTCCTTGCGGGGGGCTGTCATCGCAATCCAGAGGCCAGAAGGACGGGGCCTGATTGGCAACAAACGTTTTCGCGTGTTGCCATCCGACCTGCCCCTTTCTTGGCTGTCCCATTCCCATGCGGTTCTGGTCGCGATATTTCATACCCACGCTCAAGGAGAGCCCGTCCGACGCGGAGATAGCGTCCCACCGCCTGCTCATCCGCTCGGGCCTCGTGCGCAGGCTCGGCGGCGGCCTCTACACCTACCTGCCGCTCGGGCTGCGCGTCATGCAGAAGATCTCGCGCATCTGCCGCGAGGAGATGGAGCGCGCGGGGGCCATCGAGCTCTCGATGCCCCACATCCATCCGGCCGAGTTCTGGACGGAGGGCCCGAGGTGGGGGCCCGTGCGCGAGATCATGTTCCGGGTGGACAGCTCGGGCGAGGGCAAGCGCGGCGAAAGGGAGCCGGAGTTCGTCCTGGCCCCGACGCACGAGGAGGTCATCACGCCGCTCATCAAGGCGGAGATCACGAGCTACCGGGACCTGCCAAAGACTTTCTTCCAGATCGGCGCCAAGTTCCGGAACGAGATCCGGCCGCGGTTCGGACTCATGAGGGCCCGGGAGTTCGTGATGATGGACGCGTATTCGTTCGACGCGGACGACGAGGCCGCGGTGCGCAGCTACCAGGCCATGAAGGGCGCCTACGAGGCGTTCTTCCGCCGGGTCGGGGCCCACGCCGTCTCGGTCGAGGCCGACACGGGCGTCATGGGCGGCAGCCATTCCCACGAGTTCATGGTGCCGGCCGAGGTGGGGGACAACGACCTGTTCTACAACGAGGAGAGCGGGTACGCCGCCAACCGCGAGAAGGCGCGCAGCTCCCTCGTGCCCGACGGCTTCGAGGACGCGGCCCCCGGGGGCGCGCCCGAGGAGTTCCCGACGCCGGGGATCGTCACGATCGCGGCGCTTGAGGCGCCCCCCTATTCGGTGCCCG
>DATNLY010000362.1:0-9171 GCA_035602635.1 Opitutaceae bacterium
GAGCTGTGGCGTCGCCTCGATCCCTCGCTCTGGGAGCTCACCCGTCACCCGAGCGTGGTGCTCCAGAACGTCTCGCGGGACAGGCTCAAGGGCGCCCTGGCCGATCCGGATTTCCGCCGCCTGGTGGACAACCTTCTGCAGGCAAAGCGGCAAGCGGCGACGGTTCCACGCTGGCTGCAGAAGAAATATCCGCAGGCCCCGCTCACATGCGTGGCCTATTTCTGCATGGAATTCATGCTGAGCGAGGCGCTCCCCATCTACTCGGGCGGTCTTGGCAACGTTGCCGGCGACCAGCTCAAGGCGGCCAGCAACCTCGGGGTTCCGGTTGTCGGTGTCGGGTTGCTCTACCAGCACGGCTATTTTCGCCAGGTGATCGACCAGAATGGGGCGCAGCAGGCCCTCTATCCGTACAACGATCCCGGGCAGATGCCGGTCACGCCCGTTCGCCGGGAAAACGGGGAGTGGCTGCTCATCAAGGTCGAGCTGCCTGGCAGCCCCGTCTGGCTGCGCGCATGGCAGGTCCAGGTTGGCAGGGAGAGGCTCTACCTTCTCGACACGAATGACCCCTCCAACGACCCCGTGCACCGGGGGATCACCAGTGAGCTCTATGGCGGCGGGCCGGAAATGCGCCTGATGCAGGAGATCGTTCTCGGAGTGGGAGGATGGCGGCTGCTCACCGCGCTTGGGATCAAGCCGGACGTATGCCACCTGAACGAGGGCCACGCCGCCTTCGCCCTGCTGGAGCGATCGCGCTGCTTCATGAGGGAAGCCGGGCAGCCGTTCGAGGTCGCCCTGATGGCCACGCGCGCCGGCAACCTCTTCACGACGCACACGGCCGTTGCCGCCGGGTTTGACCTTTTTTCCCCGGCATTGGTGGAGCAGTACCTTGGCCGCTATGCGAAGGAGGAGCTGGGCCTTGCGCTTCGCGATCTGCTGGCGCTGGGACGCCGGAATCCCGGCGACGACGGCGAGCCCTTCAACATGGCATGGCTTGCGACGCGCGGAAGCGGCACCGTCAACGGGGTCAGCCGGCTGCATGGCGAGGTGAGCCGGCGCATCTTTGCGCCGCTCTTCCCGGGATGGCCGGAGGGCGAGATCCCGGTCGGCCACGTGACGAACGGCGTGCACATGCCGACCTGGGATTCGGCGGAGGCCGACGCGCTGTGGACGAAGTCCTGCGGCAAGAACCGGTGGCTCGGGACGTCGGACACCCTGGAGTCCGACCTGCGCAAGGCCTCGGCGGAGGAGATCTGGGCGGTTCGCACGGCCAGCCGGAAATCCCTCGTGGAATACGCCCGCGCCACCGTCGGCCGGCAGATGGCCGTTGCCGGGGCGGGATCCGACGCGATCGCGCAAATCCAGGCCCGGCTGGATCCCGGGGCCCTGACCCTCGGGTTTGCCCGGCGCTTTGCGACCTACAAGAGGCCCGACCTGCTGCTGCACGATCCCGACCGGCTGATCCGGATACTCAGGAATTCCCGGCGCCCGGTGCAGCTCATCATCGCCGGGAAGGCGCATCCGGCCGACCAGGCCGGGCAGGCGATGATCCTGGAGTGGACGCGGTTCATCCGCCGCACCGATGCCAATCCCCCGGTCGTCTTCCTCGCGGACTACGACATGCTCATGGCCGAGCGCCTGGTCCAGGGGATAGACGTCTGGATCAACACGCCCCGGCGGCCTTGGGAGGCCAGCGGGACAAGCGGAATGAAGGTGCTCGTCAACGGCGGCCTCAATCTCTCCGAGCTGGACGGCTGGTGGGCGGAGGCGTATTGCCCGGCCGTCGGCTGGGCCCTGGGCGACGGCCATGAGCACGGAGACGACCCTGCGTGGGACGCCGCCGAGGCGGAGGCGCTCTACGAGCGCCTTGAGCAGGAGGTGATACCGGAGTTCTACACCCGCGACGACAAGGGTCTGCCGGCAGCCTGGGTGGGGCGAATCAGGGAAAGCATGGCGAACCTGACCCCCAGGTTCTCCGCCAGCCGCACGGTGAAGGAATACACCGAGCAGCACTACCTTCCCGCCGCGGCCGCGTTCCGCGCGCGGAGCGCCGACAAGGGCGCGGCGGCCATGAGGCTCGTCAACTGGCGCGGCGCGCTGGCATCGAATTGGGGCGCGCTCCGCTTTGGATCCGTGTCGGTGGATACGAGGGAGGGGCGGCATGCCGTCACGGTCGATGTCCACCTTGGGGCGATCAGCGCGGACGTGGTTGGTGTGGAGCTCTATGCCGACGGAAGGAGCGGCGGCGCAGCGGTGCGCCAGCAGATGACGCCAGTGCGCGGGCAGGCGGGCAATGGCGGCGCCCGCATTTACAGCGCCACCGTCCCGTCCGATCGCCCCGCCACGGATTACACCGCGAGGATCATCCCGCGCTGCGAAGGCCTCAGCGTTCCCCTGGAGGCCGGCTGGATCCTCTGGCAGAAATAGGCGTCGGGCCCGGGAGGCCGGGATCGCCTGGGGAAATTCCGGGCTTGCGCCCGAGATCCTTGCTGTCCGCCGGGCTTTGTCGCTTTATGGCTCCTCTTATGCGTGCGCGGCTCATCGCTCTTTGCCTTGCGGTTTGCTGTCTCCCAATCGCGCGCGCCGACGGAAGTGGGGCCCTGGCCATTCCGTACGACCCGACCCAGCATTGGGAGGTCGACTACGAAAGCGGCATCCTCTGGCGCGTCACGGGATCGGCGACGCCCCTGAGTTACACCGTCCTGCCGCAGATGATAACGGTGAAGAGCCCCCTGGTTGGCGTCCCGCGGACCTATTCGTGGGGAGTCCTGGTGATCCGCAACCGCTTCAGCCTGCTGGCCGAGCCCATAGCGGTGGGGCCCGAGCACCACTTCTTTGGGGGCACGGCCTCGGGGATCCTGGAATGGTGGGACACCCGGCGCACGCACGCCCTGTTCTTCGCGGCCGGGGGCGGGATAGGGTGGCTGGACAGCAAGGGGCACCAGATAGCGGGGGCGCAGGGCGAGGACTTCAACCTGACCTGGCTGGCCTATCCGGGCGTGCGCTTCCTGTTCCGGAACAGGCTGAGCGCGTCCATGGGCGTCTATTTCCAGCACATCTCAAACCGCCACCTGAACCGGGTGAACCCCGGGTTGAACGCCGTCGGCCCCATGCTGAGCATGGGATGGCACTTCTGAGGCGCAACCCGCCTCAGCCTGGCCTGGAGGCGTCGCGCTGGGTCCACTCCCCGTCAATGAGACGCCATGGCCGGCCGGCCGGGCCCTGGTCGCGCAGGGCCGCGGGCAGGCGCTCGGCCCGGACGTTGTCGTAGCACTGGAGCATGGCGAAGCGGCGCAGCGATGCCGGGATGCCGACCGCCGTGAAGCCGGGGTGGCCCGTTGCGGGAAACGGCCCGCCATGGTTCATCGCCGGGCTCACCGCGACGCCGGTGGGCATCTTGTCGTTGAGGAGGCGGCCGACGCGCCGGCGCAGGCCCGGCTCAAGCCCGGCGTAGAGGGCGTCGTCGGAGCCGCGGGTGTCCGAGTATACGGAGCCGGTGAGGTTGCCCTCGAGCTGGCCGATCACGTCCGCCGCCTGGGCGGCGTCGCGCACGGTGACGATGAGTGAGGCGTTGCCGAAGGCCTCCGTCTGAAGCTTCTCCGGGGCGGCGGCGAACCCGTCGCCGTCGACCCGCAGGAGCGTGTTCTCGAAGTAGCTTCCCGCCCTTGCCAGGGGCTTCCCGCCGGCGACGAGCCGCGCGCCGGCCGCCTGAAGGGTCTGGACGCTGGAGGCCAGCGCCCTGGCGACGGCGGACGAAAGCAACGGGCCCGCCGGCGCGGATTCGAGGCGGGCCTTGACGGCCGCGATGAACTGCTCGGCCGAGTCCCCTGCAATCAGGAGGACGATGTTCGGGCTCGTGCAGAACTGGCCCGTGCCGAGCAGGCAGCTGCCCGTGAACTCCTCGGCCAGCTTGGCGCCGCGCTCGGCGAGCGCCCCCGGGAGGATGATCACCGGGTTGACGCTCGAGAGCTCGAGGTAGATCGGCTTGCCCGCGGCATCCGCGGCGGCCTTGAGCTTCAGGCCAGCGGCGCGGCTGCCGGTGTAGGCGATCGTGCCGGTGCGCGGGTCGGCGGCGAGGCGCTCCCCGTCGGCGTGCCCCGTGCGGTAGATGAGCTGGACCGTGGCGGGCGGCAGCCCGGCCTCCGTGACGGCGAGGAGGGCCTCCTCGGCCAGGACGCGCGAGGTGCCCGGATGCGACGAGTTGGCCTTGGCGATCACGGGATTGCCCGCGGCGACCGCGGCGGCGAAGTCGCCGCCCGAGACGCTGTTGAACGCGAAGGGAAAATTGTTCGGCCCGAACACCCACACCGGCCCGAGGGGCGCCAGCATGGAGCGGATGTTGAGCTTGGTGTCGATTGTCGGTAGCGCCCACGACCCCTCGATCGCGGCGGCGGCGGCCTGGCGCAGCTGCCCGGTCGTGCGGGGCAGTTCGACGTCCGCGAGGCGCGGGGCCTTCGGCAGGCCGGTTTCTCGGTGGGCGATGTCGACCAGCTCCGCGGCGCGCGCCTCGATCCGCCCGGCGAAAAGCGTCAGGAACCGCGCGAGGTGCGCGGGGGGCGTGGCGCGCAGGATTGCCGCAGCTCCCGCCGCCGCCGCGAGGGCGTCGTCGCAATCGGCCCAGCTGCTCACCGGATAGTCGCCGGGGACCGGCTCGCCGCTCGCGGGGTTCGTCCCGTGGAATGTGCCGGTCGACCGGGATTCGCGCCAGCGGCCTGCGACCAGGATGGGATGGGTCGGCATGAGGGGGATTTCCCGGGTTTCAGCGGCGCCGCATGGGCTCGACGACGGCCGACATGTCCTTTTCGCCGAGCCCGGCGGCGATGGCGCCCTTGAAGTCGCCCAGCGCGGCGGCGGCGGTCGCGAGTTCCACGGAGAGTCCGCGGCCCTCGCCGATGGCGTAGCCAAGGTCCTTGGCCATCAGCTTGAGGAAGAAATTCGGGGTGAAGTCGGCGGCGGTCATGCGTGCGGCGATCGTCTTCAGCAGGGGGCTTCCAGGCGCTCCCATGGTGAGGACCTCCAGCGCACGGTCCCGGTCAAGGCCGCTTCGCTCGATCATCGCGACAGCCTCGGCGAGGGAGGCGACCTGGACGCCGCAGACAAAGTTGTTGATGAGCTTGACCAGCGCCCCGCTGCCCGAGGGGCCGAGGTGGGTGATCGTCTTTCCCATCGCCGCCAGGACCGGCGTGGCCCGCTCGAGCGCAGCCGGCGAACCCCCGACGAGGAACCTGAGCTCGCCGGCCGCCGCGTGGGAGCGGCTTCCTGTCACGGGCGCGTCGAGGAACTCGCATCCCCTCGCCGTCGCAGCCGCGGCCAGCTCGCGCACCCAGCCGACCGTGGCCGTGCTCGATTCGACGCAGACGGCCCCGGGCGCGGCCGCGGACAGGGCGCCGTCCCTGCCGAGCCACACCGCGCGGGCCGCAAGGTCGTCGGCGACCATGCTGATGATGATGTCCGCCTGCGAGGCGGCCCGCCCCGGGGAGGAGGCGACAGTCGCGCCCGCCGAGGCGAGGGGGGCGGCCTTCTCGGGGTTCCGGTTGAAGACGGACAGGGGAAACCCGGCGTCCAGGATGCGGCGCGCCATGCCGGAGCCCATGATGCCGAGGCCGAGGAATGCGACACGGGGTTTGCTCATAGAAAGTCGGGGTTTGTCAGCCCATGGAGCGCACGGCGACCAGGGCGGCGGGGCCGGGGACGATGCGCAGGGGATTGCGGAGGGGCCGGCCGAAGCCGGCGTAGGAGACGATCATCACGTCGCCGTCGGCCAGCTGCAGGCCCGCGCCGAAGCTGAGGCTGTGCGCGCCGTAATAGTGGACATGGAGGTCCCCCGGGCGGCGGTGGGTCTCGAACTTGAAGTGGTGGTGCTCGATGTTCGCCAGGCTGTGGCACATCTCGGCCTCGCCGGACTGTATCGGCTGCTCCCAGAGGGCCTTTCCGCCCCGCTCGATCGAGACGCTCCCGGAGACCGAGGCAAACGAGGGGTCGATAACCAGCTCAGGCCCGATGGAGCAGGTCCTGATCTTCGAGCCCGCCAGGTTGAGGTAGTTCCTCCTCTCAAACTTGTGGTCGGAAAACTCGTTTCCCATCGCCATGCCGATGCGAAGCGGGCGGCCCTCCCGGTCGATGATGTACACGCCCGCGATCTCCGCCTCCTCGCCGCCATCCTCGGCGTAGGGCGGGACGTCGAGGGTCTCGTTGGGCGCGCGCAGGATCCCGCCGCTTCCCTTGTAGAACCACTCGGGGGCAGCCCCCACCTGGCCCGGCGCGGGGCGGCCGCCCTCCACGCCCCAGCGAAACATCCTCATGCTGTCGGTCATGTCGGCGTCGCTCGCGCCGTGCATGGCGGCGCGGTTCTTGGCGCTGCCGAGGTGGGTGAGGCCGGTGCCGGAGACGAGGCAGCGCGCCGAGTCGGTGAAGTGGCCGATGGGGGGAAGGAGGCGCCACTCGGAGCCGCCCTGGTACACGGGGTCGTAGTCGAGGGAGTCCCTCCCGGCGCGCCGGGCGACCAGCTCCGTCAGGGGCGTGCCGGCGGCCGCGGCCTCATAGGCCAGCTCGTGCACGGAGGAGATCCCCGCAAGCAGCCGAAGGCGCGGCTCCTCGACAAGCGCGACGCGCCGCTCGCTGCCGCGCTGGATCTGGACGAGTCGGGTCATCTTGGGTCGGCCCGGCTCACCCGGTCACGTCGAACTGCTTGAGCTTCTCCTCGTCGATCGTGAGGCCGAGGCCGGGGGTGTTCTCGTCGAGGTCGATGAAGCCGTCCTTCGCCATGGGTTCACCCTTGAAGATATACCAGAAGAGCTCGTTGCCAACCTCGACGTCCACGGGGGGGAAGAATTCCGCCATCGGGGAGTTCAGGCTGGCCATGACGACGTGGTAGTTGTGCATCTGGCCCGCGTGCGGGATGACGGGGATCGAGTGCGCCTCGGCGAGCGCGGCGATCTTGCGCGCCTGCGTGATGCCGCCGACGCGGTTGGTGTCGAACTGGATGACATCCACTGCGCGGGCCTCGATCAGCTCCCGGAATCCGTGGATCGTGTGCTCGTGCTCGCCGCCCGCGATCGGGATCCGGCCCAGGCGCCTCAGCTCGGCGTAGCCGTGGATGTCGTCGGGAATGACGGGCTCCTCCAGCCAGCGCAGGTTGAATCCCTCCAGCAGGGGGATCATGCGCCTCGCGTAGTCGAGGTTCCAGCCCATGTAGGCGTCGGCCATGAGGTCGATTCCGTCGCCGACCGCCTCGCGCGCGGTGCGCACCAGGGCGACGTTCCTCTGCATCCCCTCCGCGCCGTCGACGGGGCCCCAGCCGAACCGGAGCTTCATGGCCTTGTACCCTGCGTCCCTGTATTTCCTGGCCTCGGCCGCCAGCTCGTCGAGCGGCGTGCTGTAGAGGCGGCTGGCGTAGACCGGGATGCGGGGCTTGGTGCGTCCGCCTAGGAGGCGGTAGACCGGCTGCTTGGCGGATTTTCCCAGGAGGTCCCAGAGGGCGATGTCCACCGCGCTTATGGCGACCATCGCGATGCCCTTTCGCCCGAAGGCCATCGTCTTCCTGTACATGTGCTGCCACAGGAACTCGGTGTCCCAGGGGTCGGCCCCGATGAGCAGCGGCTTCAGGTAGAGGTCGATCACCTGCTTGGTCACCTGCGGCGACAGCGCCGCGTTGCCGATCCCGACGAGCCCGTTGTCGGCGCGGATCTCCACCACGAGCCAGCCGTGGAATGCGAACGTCCCCATGGTCGCCTTGGCGAGCATCGGCGCGACGGCGTCCATCGGGTTGGTGCAGAAGTGGGGCGGCAGCGGAACGGTCTTGCCGCGCCACTGGACGACGCGGGTGCGGATCTCGGTGATTTTCATGTCAGGGGGTCTGGGTGGCCTGGAAATTGAGAGTCTGGATGCGCGGGATGCCGACGCAAATCGTGATGAATGCCAGGATATGCAGCGAGCCTGCGATGACGAGCGCGGGGGTGAAGCTTGAGCCGTGGTCTCGCATGTAGCCCACGAGCTGGCCCAGGACAACTCCGCCCATCGCGCCTCCGAGCCCGACGAGGCCGGCGAGCGTTCCGACGGCGCGCACCGGGATCATGTCCGTGGGCAACACCATGACCAGCGTCGACCACGACTGCTGGCCGAAGAATGCCAGGCTGAATATGAAAATAACCCAGCCGACCGAATGCATCGAGGGCACCAGCATGACCCACGGCATGAGCGCGGCGCTTGCCCCGAGGGCCATCTTCCGGGCGCTGTTCACCGACCGACCGCTCCTCAATAACCAGCTTGAGAGCCCGCCGCCAAACAGGCAGCCGACCCCGGAGGCGGCGTAAGGGATCCAGCCGACGGCCCCGGCGGTCCTGATGTCGAGGTGGAACGCCTCCAGCAGGAACTTCGGCAGCCAGAAGAGGTAGAAGTACCAGGCGCCGTCGCTGAGGAACTTGGCCAGGATCACGGCCCACGTCTCGCGGTGGGCAAGGATGGAGGCCAGCGGGATGGCAGGCGGTGAGGCCTGGGCCGGCGTGCCCGAATCGGGAGGCCCCGGGGGCTGGCGGTAATTGAGCCACCACCAGGCCGTCCACAGGAGCCCCAGGCCGCCAGTTATGATGAACACCCAGCGCCATGGGGACAGGCCGAGCCAGCCAACATGCGTGAGAACGATGACGATGAGGGGAGGCGCCGCCACCGCGCCCACGGCCGTGCCGGCGTTGATGATGCCCATCGCCGAGGAGCGCTCGTTCACTGGAAACCACTCCGCGACGACGCGGGTCGCCGCGGGAAACCCGCCGCCCTCGCCGATCCCAAGAAGGAGGCGGCTTGCCGCGAGCATGACCACGCCAAAGGCCAAACCAAAGACCGTCGTCATCCCGTGATCGCCCGCCATCGCGTGGGAGGCGCAAGCAAGGGACCAGAACACCATAATGGCCGCAAAGCCGCGCCGCGTGCCAAGCCAGTCGATCAGCCGGCCGCCCCCGAGGTACATGAGGCCGTAGGTGACGAGGAAGGCCGAGTCGAGGAAGGCCTTAACCTCATTCGAGATCGGGATGTCCCGCGAGATGGCGCTGATGGCCCACGGCAGCGTCTGGCGGTCCAGGTAGCTGATCGCGATGGCAATACTTACAAGGACGGCGATGCGCCAGCGAAGCCAGGGAGGGGCTCTCATTGGGGAGGGGTGGGCAAGGATGACCTACTCCC
>DATNLY010000363.1:0-2204 GCA_035602635.1 Opitutaceae bacterium
TCGGCGGCGAAGGACAGGGGGATCAAGAAGGCGATCCCGCTCAACGTGGCGGGCGCCTACCACAGCCGCCTCATGGAGCCGGCGCGGGCGGACTTTGAGGCGTTCCTTCAGGGGATACCCTTCGCCTCGCCGAGTTATCCCATCTTCACCAATACGACCGGCCGGGCCCTTGTTGACCCCTCGGAGATCAAGGCGGCGCTGGTCCGGCAGGTCGTATCGCCCGTCCTCTGGGAGGGCTGCATGCTCTCGGCCGCCGACGCCGGCGCGACCGAGTTCTGGGAGCTTGGGCCGGGGGCCGTCCTTGCGGGCCTTGCGCGCAGGACCAACAAGGCGTGGAGGGTGCGCTGCATTTCGGAGTACGCGGACCTCGCGGCCTAGGGCCGCCCGAGCCGACACAAGATGGACGCCCCCCTCACACGGAACTTCTGCATCATCGCCCACGTCGACCACGGCAAGACCACGCTCTCCGACCGGCTGCTGCAGGAGACCCACACCGTCTCGGACAGGATGCTCACGGCGCAGCACCTCGACTCGATGGACCTCGAGCGGGAGCGCGGGATCACGATCAAGTCGCACCCGGTGACCATGAGCTACCGGGCCCTCGACGGGGTCACGTACAAGCTGAACCTCATGGACACACCCGGCCACGTGGACTTCTCCTACGAGGTCTCGCGGTGCCTGGCGGCGTGCGAGGGGGCGCTCCTCCTTGTCGACGCCTCCCAGGGCGTCGAGGCCCAGACGGTCGCGAACGCCCACCTGGCCTTCGCGCAGAAGCTCAAGATCATCCCCGTCATCAACAAGATCGACCTGCCGAGCGCCAACCTGGACCTCTGCCTGAAACAGCTCGAGGACATCCTGACGATCCCCGCCGAGGAGGCCATACTGGCAAGCGGCAAGTCGGGCATCGGCATCGTGGAGATACTCGAGGCGATCGTGGCCCGGGTCCCCGCGCCGCGATGGACCGACTACCCGCAGATGAGGACGCTTGTCTTCGACTCGATCTACGATTCCTACCGGGGGGTGATCGCCTACTCCCGCGTGTTCTCAGGCAGCGTCAGGGCCGGGGAGATGATGATGCTGATGAGCACGGGCCTTAAGTCGGAGATCAAGGAGGTCGGGGTCTTCACGCCGAAGATGGAGAAGCGCGACGTCCTCAGCCAGGGCGACGTGGGCTACATCGTCTCCAACATAAAGGACCCCTCGGAGATGAAGACGGGCGACACCCTCACGCTGGCCGCCAAGCCCGCCAGGGACATGCTTCCCGGGTACAAGGAGGTGCGCCCGATGGTGTTCTGCGGCCTCTACCCGATCGAGAGCTCCGACTACGAGAAGCTGAAGGCGGCGCTCGGGCGCCTGCGCCTGAACGATTCCGCCTTCGTGTACGCGCAGGAGAGCTCCGTGGCGCTCGGGTTCGGCTTCCGGTGCGGCTTCCTCGGGCTCCTCCACATGGAGATCATCCAGGAGAGGATCCGGCGCGAGCACGACGTCGAGATCATCTCGACCTACCCGAGCGTCATCTACCGGGTGGTGAAGCACGGGGGCGAGACGATCGAGGTGGACAACCCCGTCAACCTCCCCGACCCGGGGACGATACTCGAGATCCTCGAGCCCACGCTCAAGGCCTCGATCCACATCCCGAACGACTCCATGGGGGACATGCTGGCGCTCATCATGGAGAAGCGCGGCATCGTGGAGCACACGCACACCCTCGACTCGACCCGCGTCATGATCAGCTGCGTCCTGCCGCTCAACGAGATCCTGGTCGACTTCAACGACCGCCTCAAGGGCGTGACCCACGGCTACGGGTCGATGGACTACGAGCTGGGGGCCTACAGGCCGGCCGACCTGGTGAAGATGGAGATCCTGGTCAACGGCGACCCGGTGGATGCGTTTGCGAGCATCACCCACAGGGACAAGGCGGAGGCCCGGGGCCGCGATCTCTGCAAGCGGCTCTCCGAGATCATCCCGCCGCAGATGTTCCGGATAGCGCTCCAGGCGGCGATCGGGGGGAAGATAATCGCGCGGGAGAGCGTGCGCGAGATGCGCAAGGACGTGACGGCGAAATGCTATGGCGGCGACATCAGCCGCAAGCGCAAGCTGCTGGAAAAGCAAAAGGAAGGCAAAAAGCGCATGAAGCGGATCGGCCGGGTCGACATCCCCCAGGAGGCCTTTTTAGCCGTCCTCAAAGTGGGGGAAGACAGCTA
>DATNLY010000366.1:0-5204 GCA_035602635.1 Opitutaceae bacterium
GCCGCATAGATCCGAAGCTGCCGGTCGAGGCCCTTCTTCTCGACCAGGCGGGCAAGGCAGAGGATGTGCAGGGGCAGGCGGGACGAGCGCAGCGCCTTGAGCTGCGGGAGCCTTTCCAGGCCGCTGCGGATGCACACGGCCTTGTCCGCGTCGATTCCCCTGGCGACGAGCGCGGCGCGGGCCACCTCGCTCGAGGTGTGGACGAACACGGCGGCCGAGAGCTTCTCCGCCAGCCACCAGTCCCCCCCGTGCTCGAAGACGTCGTAGGCGTGGGCGCCGGCCGTGAACCGGCAGCCGTCCATCCGCCAAAGGAGCCATGCGGCGGTCGCCGGCGCGCCGCTCCAGGCGGCATGTATCAGGCCCGGGGAATTGCGGCGAAACTGCCGGGCGTGGACGCAGGCGAAGCCGGCCCCCAGCATGTTCTCCCAGAAATTGATCCATGACGGCGGCCGGCGAGTGCGGAGCCCGCGCAGCAGCTGGCGCATGAGGTCCGGCTTCCTCCATGTCTCGTACGGGATCAGCCAAAGGAGCTCGAGAAGCCGCCACTTGCTGAAGGCCTGGACCTCGATCCCGCGGAACGCCCCGCCGCCGCCCCACATCGAGAAGATCCCCAGGCGCACCCCCTTTGCCCTGAGCGCCGCGATCTCCCGCTGCAGGAACATCTCGGTCGTCTTCGGGAAGGTCGTGAAAAGGTAGGTTATCTGGGGTCGATCAGAGCTCAAATCCCGCCGACTGTAGACCGCTCGGTGGCCTGCCGGAAAGACTCTTTCTGGGGCCGGCGCCGGGGCCCTTTTTCTCTCGCGCGGACCGGGGCCGTCTGATGCTTTTCAGTTTCTATTTGATGAATTTCTTCCGCCGGGACGAACTCACACCCCGCGTTTCCGAGACGCTTGCCCGCTATGACGAGACCGTGCGCAGGTTCGTCGGGGCCGGCTACCCCCACCCGGTGCGGATGCGCGACTGGGAGCTCGCGAGGGTCCTCGAGGCGATGCGGTCCGTCCCCATGGGCTCGAGCGTCCTGGACACGGGGTCCTTCAACACCTACCTGCCCCTCGCCCTTGCCTCCGCCGGATACCGGCTGACTGCCTCCGACCTGGTCTGGAGGCGCCTCATCAAGGGGGTTGAGCGCCGGCTGGGGCTGGCCCCGGCCCGGCCGACCGAGGCGCCGTTCTTCGCGTGGATGGGGGTCTACCGCCGGGCCGGCGTCCCGGTCCGAAACCTCAACCTGGCGAGGCTGGCCTGCCGGAGCGCGTCCTTTGACTGCGTGATCGCCCTCTCGGTCATCGAGCATGTCCCCGGCGTCGAGCGCAGCCTCTCCGAGATGTACCGCGTGCTCGCGCCCGGGGGGCGAATGCTGGTCACGACCGACTGCAGCCCCGAGCCCGTGCCGTACGCCAAGGGCGTGAGGTATTTCTCGGAGTCCGAGCTCGAGGGGCTGTTCGCCCCCTACCCCGTCAGCTCGCCGCGCAACAGGCCCGACTTCGCCCGCGAGAACTGGTGCTACAACCTCGGCCGGCCCGTCGTGACGGCGTTCATCGAGGTCACAAAGTCCCGGTGAAGGGGGCGGACGAGTGCAGGCGGAACGGAAGCCGCGTCGGCTTCTCGTCCGAGACGCCCGACGCCAGGGCCACCAGCTCGTCGATCAGGATCGTCGGGTCCTCCTCGTAGCGGAGCCGCAGGAAGTTGTCCCTCATCCTCACGTAGGCATCCGGGTCCGAGAGCCAGGCGCCGATGATCCGGTCGAAGTCCTCGCCGGACTCGATCTTGTCGGAGGCGGCGCCGTTTCGCAGGTACTTCCATGTCAGCTCCTCCTGGGGCATGATCCCGCCCGAGGCGTTGAAGATGATCGGGCACCTGAAATGGAGCGCCTTGGCGCACGTGGTCGTCCCCCCCCGGGTGACGATCACGTCGCTCACCTGCATCAGCAGGTGGACGTCCTCCGAGTAGCCCTCGATGAAGCAGTTCAGCTCGGGGTGGCTCGCCCGCCAGTGCACGAGATCGTTGTACGCCTGCTTGTTGCGGCCGCAGATCACGATCGCCTGGCAGCGGTCCGCACGCTTCACGAGCGAGGGAAGCAGGTCGAAATGGTTGTTGGCCCCGTTGCCTCCGGTGGCCAGGAACACCGTGAAGAGGTCCGGGCGCAGGCCGAGGCGCTCCTCCCGGAAGATCCCGCGTTCCTGCGGGGCGACGACCTCGAAGTGCGCGCGCGGGTGCATGAGGTAGCCGCGCACGCGCGCGCGCTCGCGGGGGATCCCCTTCTTGATGGCGTAGTCCTGGGCGGTCGCCGTCCTGGAGAAGTACAGGTCGGCCGTGGGCTCGACCCAGTTGCGCGAGTATCCCCACCCCCCCGAGAATTCCCCGCAGTAGGTGGCGCAGACGACGTTGTCCGGCCCGAGGATCCTGCGCGCCAGCTGGAAGTAGCCCCGGTTGAGGCAGTCATGGACGCTTAAGACCAGGTGCGGGCGGTACTCGCGCAGCACCTTGGAGTAGTATCGCCTCCCGAACGAGACCGTGTCCTTGTTCAGGATGCTCTGGAGCTCGACGAAGGCGTAGAACGCCTTGTGGACCCACGGGGCGCTCGCCTGTATCTTGTTGTAGAAGTTGACGCCAGCCCGGTTGAACACGGACGACTTCTCCAGCATCTGCTCGATCCTCACGTCGACGTCGTGCTTGTACAGCTGGAAGCACCAGTCGGCGAACGCCTCGGCGCGGGCGTCGTGGCCGCCGCCGGTGCTGGACGTGAGGACGAGGATGCGGATCTTGGACATGCGGATTAGACCCCGAAGTAGATCGCATTCGCCCGGCGCACCCAGGACGCCGGGAGGAGCCGGGCCAGGAGGGGCGCCACGCGCGCCTGAAAGAGCGAGCCCGAGCGCACGACCCCGCTCCTGTTCCTGAGGAGGGCGCGCCTTAGGTCCGCGGCCGCCCTCTCGGGCGGAGGCGCCGCGGCGAGTATCGCGTCAAGCGACTCCCACGCGCGGCGGGTGGTTTCGGAAATGGCGTCCTTCTGCATGGATCGGTTGAAGTTGGTCCTGTAGTCGCCGGGCCGGAAGTCGATCACCGTGATATCTGTTCGCCTCGACTCAAACATCAAGCTTTCACTCAGCGCCGAGAGGCCCGCCTTCGCCACGTTGTAGCCGCTCATGTACGGGAGAGGGAACTCGGCCGCCAGCGAGGAGATGTGCACGAGGCAGCCACGGTTGCGCTGGCGCATGAGCCGGTATGAGGCGTGGCTCAGCTCAATGACGGTGAGGAGGGCGCCCGCGAGCTGCGCCCTCCACACGGACGACTCGAGGGCCCCGAACTCGCCGAAGACCCCGTAGCCGGCGTTGTTGACCACGAGGTCGAACGCCCCGCCCGCGGCCTGCGCCGCGCCGTTGAAGGCGCGGAGCGCGCCCGTCCCGTCGGAAAGGTCGAGCTCGACCGGGTGGAACGCCCCCGGGTGGCCGGAGGCGAGGCCGGCGAGCCGCGAGGCGTCCCTGGACGTGCCCCAGACGCGCACGCCCTCCCGGAGCAGCATCCGGGAGAAGGCCTCGCCCAGGCCCGTGCTCGCGCCCGAGACAAACGCCGTCCCGCTGAGCTTCGTAAAGGAGGCCATCTAGGGGCGCCTCAGGAGGATCGCCACGTTCGCCCCGCCGAAGCCGCTGCTGTTCTTCATGACGACGCGGGCGGCGTTGGGGAGCGTCGAGCGGATGATGTTCAGGCCCTCGCATTCCGGGTCGAGGCGCGTGATGTGGGCCGAGCCCGGGATGAAGCCCCGGCGCATGACAAGCGCGCAGAAGGCGGTCTCCATGGCGCCGGCGAGCGAGAGGCCGTGGCCCGTGAGCGCCTTCGTGCTGCTTATCGCAGGGCGCAGTCCCTTCGCCCCGAACACGGCCTTCAGGGCGCGCGCCTCCGAGACGTCGCCGATGAGGGTCGAGGTCGCGTGCGCGTTCACGTAGTCCACCTGGGACGGCGCAACACCGGTCGCAGCGAACGCGTTCTCCATCGCAATGCGCGAACCTGTGCCGTCCGGGTGGGAAATCGCCACGTTGTAGCCGTCCGAGGCCTGCCCCCACCCCAGCATCTCGCAGTAGGGCTCGGCCGCGCGGCGGCCGGCCTCCTCCTCGCTCTCGAGGACGACCACGACCCCGCCCCCGGTCCCCACGAAGCCGTCGCGCGCGGCGTCGAAGGGGCGCGACGCCAGGTCAGGGTTCGACTGGTTCGAGAGCGTGCGCATGCCGGCAAAGGGCAGGATCGCGTCCCTGTTTCCGTCCTCGCCCCCGACGACGAACATCCGCTTCTGGCGGCCGCGGGAGATCTCCTCGAACGCGTAGGCCATCGCGTGGGCCGACGAGGCGCACGCGGACGAGAACCCGGTGGAGGCCCCCTGGATCCGGAACGCCGCGACCAGGTTGAAGTTGAGGGTGCCCACGATCGACGCGACGATGCCGAGCGGCGAGCAGCGCGCGGGCCCGAGCTTGAGCAGGCGGTCGTGGTGGAAGTAGGTGAGCATCGGCGAGCCGCCCGACGCCGCGAAGAGCCCCGTGTCCCGGTTCGAGACGTCGGCCTCCGCCAGGCGGGCGTCCCGGACCGCCTGGAGGAAGGCGCAGTGGGCGTAGAGCCCGTGGGGGGCCATCGAGCGGATCGTCTCGCGCTTGATCTCGTAGCCCGCGGGCCAGGTCCAGTCCTCGGGGTCGGTCGACTCCGTCGAGAACCCCTTGATCGTGCCTATCACCTTGCACGAGATCTCGGGCTTCTGGAAGGGCGGGTAGAGCTCGAAGCCGTGGCGCATGGCCCGCAGGCTGGACGCCACGGCCTCGGCGTCGTTGCCGATGCTAGTGACAAAGCCTAGGCCGGTGATGAAGACTCTGGGCATACTTCTATCGTAGGGCTGCCCGGCCCATCGTGACGACCGTCACGCCCCGGTCAATCAGGCGTTCATCGCCACCCGCAGCGGCGGGTTGGCGGGGGTCTCGCCGGCGCCGGACTGGGATGCGCTCTCGATGGCCGCGGGCGGCACGGCCGACTCGACGAATGCGAACGTCAGCGTGATATCCTCGGCGATCACCGCCTTCTCCTGGCCGACGCGGATCGCCCCCTCGAACGTCGCAAGCGGCATCTTCATCCGCTTCAGCTTGACCGAAAGGGTCAGGATATCGCCGGGTTTGCACATCCTGTGGGCCCGCACGCCCTCGCATCCCGTGAAGAAGATCGTGTTCGAG
>DATNLY010000367.1:0-2337 GCA_035602635.1 Opitutaceae bacterium
GGACGATGTGGACGGCCGGGTCGAGCCCCGCCTTGCGGAACAGCGCCTCCCAGACGCCGTGGGCCTCCGTGTCGAACTCGGACGGGTCGCCCTTCGCCTTGTCGGGGGAGTACACGGTCGCGAAGACGCGCCTCGGGGGCACGCCCCAGACCTGAGTCACCAGCTCCCAGCCCCATTCAAGGGACTCCCTCTTGAAATAGTCGCCGAAGGACCAGTTTCCGAGCATCTCGAAGAACGTGTGGTGGTAGGTGTCGAAGCCGACGTCCTCCAGGTCGTTGTGCTTGCCCCCGGCGCGGATGCATTTCTGGGTGTCGGCCGCGCGCGTGTCCTTTCCCGGTATCGCGCCCGCCCATTGGGAGAGGTCCGCGGCGCGCGCGCCGAGGAAGATGGGGACGAACTGGTTCATCCCGGCGTTCGTGAACAGGAGGCCCGGCGAGTCGGGCAGCAGCGAGGACGACGGCACGATCGTGTGGCCGCGCTTGGCGAAGAAGTCCAGGAATGACTGGCGGATGTCCTTGGATTTCATAGGGCCGCGATGACCGCGTCGGACATCGCCCGGGTGCCGATCGAGGCCCCGCCGAACGAGATGTCGGCCGTGCGCGCCCCTCCCGCGACCGCCCTCCTGACGGCGGCCTCCAGCCTGGTGGCGGCCTTCTCGAGGCCGAAGCTGTAGCGGAGCATGAGCGCGGCGGAGAGGATCTGGGCGCACGGGTTTGCGATTCCCTTGCCCGCGATGTCCGGCGCCGTCCCGCCGGCGGGCTCGTACAGGCCGAAGGGCAGGGCGAGCGAGTTTTTCCCGGTCCCCAGGGAGGCCGACGAGAGCATTCCCAGCGAGCCGCAGATGACGGCCATCTCGTCGGAGAGAATGTCGCCAAACATGTTCTCCGTGACGAAGACGTCGAACTGGTTCGGGCTGCGCACAAGCTGCATCGCGGCATTGTCGACGTACATGTGGGTGAGCTCAACGTCCGGGGCGTGCCTCGCCGCATACTCGGTGGCGGTCCTGCGCCAGAGCACGGAGGTTTCCAGGACGTTCGCCTTGTCGATCGAGCACAGCCTTTTCTTCCGCGACCGGGCGGTGGCGATGGCGGTCGCCATGATGCGCTCGATCTCGCTCCGACGGTAGACCATCGTGTCCACGGCCTGGACATCGCCGTCGGGCAGGTCGGTCGTCTCCTTCGGCTTGCCGAAATACAGGCCGCCCGTCAGCTCCCGGATGCAGACGATGTCGATCCCGTCGGGTATCCGCTCGGTCTTGATCGGGGAGGCGGCCGCGAGCTCCCTGTAGAGGATGCCGGGACGGATGTTGGCAAATAGCGTGAAATGCCTCCGCAGGGGAAGGAGCGCCGCCCGCTCCGGCTGCTCCTTAGGCGGAAGCTTCTCCCATTTGGGACCGCCGACGGAGCCGAACAGGATCGCATCGCCCTGCTCGCAGATTCGCAAGGTCGAGTCAGGCAAGGCCTTGCCATGGTTGTCGATCCCCGCCCCGCCCACGTCGGCATGGGTGGGGGCGAGGGTGAGCCCCTCCTGGCGGGCCACGTGCTGGAGGACCCGCAGGGCCTCGGACATCACCTCGGGCCCGATATAGTCTCCAGGGAGGACGGCGAACTTCAGGGTCGGCATGGCAAAGGCGTGTATCGGTATCCGCTGGGCGGCCAAAGGTGAAGGTGAATTTTCGCGGTTGCGGTGGGGGGGGAATATTCTCTGTTTGCGGCGTGAAAGTCCATGCCCTGCCTGCGGGTCCCATACCGACGAACGCGTACCTGCTCACCGATGCGGAAAGGGGCGAGGCGGTCCTCGTCGACGCCCCGGCGGGCATCTGGGGCCGGATCCAGCCCCTCCTGGCGCGCGAGAGGTGCCGCCTCACGCTCCTCCTCTTGACCCACGGGCACTGGGATCACACGCAGGGCGCGGCCGAGGTGGTCCGAAATGCCGGGGCCAAGGTGTTCGCCCATGCGGACGACAGGGTCCTCTACGAGCACCCCGAGGTGATGAAGCCGCTCTCGATGCCGGGCGTCGAGCTTGAGCCGGTCAGCGTGGACCGGTGGCTTGGCGACGGGGAGACGATCGATGTTCTTGGCGAGAAGGTGAAGGTGGGCCACGTGCCCGGGCACAGCCCGGGCAGCCTCAGCTTCTATTTTCCCATGGAGGGGGCCGTGTTCTCAGGGGACGCCCTTTTCCGGGGAAACGTGGGCCGCACCGACCTGCCGGGCGGGGACTTCGGGCGGCTCAGGGAGTCGATCCGCACCAGGCTTTTTTCCCTCCCGGAGGCGACGACGGTCTATTCCGGGCACGGCGGGCCGACCACCGTGGGCGAGGAGAAGATCCACAATCCCC
>DATNLY010000369.1:0-4306 GCA_035602635.1 Opitutaceae bacterium
GGGCAGCGTGCAGCCGGCCGCCCTCCACGCGCGCTTGAGCCTTGCGGTGGCCGCCGCGACGACCCCCGCCCGCCTGTCAGACATGAGGCCGGCCACGGGCAGCGCCACCCGCGCCACGACCCTGCCCCGGCGCACGACGCACACCCCGCCGCGCATCCTGCGGATCTCGGCGAGCGCCCTGCGCATGTCGGCCGAGGATTTTCCCGCAAGTATGATGTTGTGGGCGTCGTGGCCGACGGAGCTGCCGACAGCCCCCTCCCTGAGTCCGAAGTCCCTGAGCAGCCCGTGGGCGACCGCGCCCGACTTTCCGTGGCGCTCCACGACAGTGACAAAGCAGAGGCGGTGCCGCGCGAGGACGCCGGCCCAAGCCTCTCCCGCGCGCGGCCTTATCGGGATCCTCTCGTGAAGCAGGATGATCCTGCCGCGGGCGGCGCGGATGACATTGGCCGTCACCGGGCCCCTCGGAAGCCCCGGGGTGAGCACGGGCGAGGCTGGCAGCCTGACCGTGGCGTAGGCGGCCCTTGGGTAGCGGTAGCGGCGCGCGAGCGCCGCCTCGAGGAGGGGCGTCACATTCCCGTGCCTGACCACGAGCCTGCCGCCGTACCAGGTGCACTGCGGCTCGAGCGCGTCGTTGAGGAGCACCATGTCGGCGCGCCGCGCGGGCGCCAACCCGCCGATCTCGCCGTCCATGCCAAAGCGCGTCGCGGGGTGGAGCGAGCCCATGCTCCATGCCACCGCGGGCCTCGTCCCCGCCCTGACCGCCGAGCGGACGACCCAATCCATGCCGAATGAAAAAAGGTCGTCCGCATCCCGGTCGTCGGTGCAGACGCAGACCCGCTTCGTGCTGGCGCCGAGCTCGGTCACGGCCCTTATGGCCAGCGGAAGGGAGTTCCACGGCGTCGCGGGGTTTCCCCCGCGCAGAAACACCCACACGCCGCCCTCCAGGAAGTCGTCCGAGATTTCCCGGTCGATGGCCTCGTGCGTGTCCGTGATCCCGGATGCGGCGCAGGCGGCGACGAACTCGCGGCCGTAGACGTGGCCCGAGACGGGAAGGCCGCGGCGCAGCGCCTGCGCGAGCACGGCGTGGCTCCTGCGGTCGCCGGTCGCCACGCGGGCGAAATCCATCTTCTCGCCGAGGCCGACCGCCTCCGGCCAGCGGTCGAACAGCCGGCCGATCTTTCCCGGCGTCAGGTCGCCCCCCGCCGTCTCGAAGGCCGGGCCTGCCGCCGGGATCGTGCTGGGCACCGTGAGAAAGATCGAGAGCGGGGCCCGGCGCGCGTCCGCCAGCATCCACTCGATGCCCCTTGCGTCGCAGACGTTCCCGATCTCGTGGCTGTCGCAGAATATCGTGGTCGTCCCGTTGAGAAGCGCGGGCTCCGCGTACGCGCAGGCGGTCATCATGGAGCTCTCGATGTGGATATGGGGGTCGACGAGGCCCGGCGCGATGATACCGCCCCGCGCGTCAAACCGCCGGACCGCGGACCCCTTTTGGGGCCTGAACGCGCCGGCGGCCTTCACCGCGGCGATCCGGCCAGACTTGATCCAGACCTCCCTCTCGCCGTGGATCCTGTCCGTGTACGTGGAGAGGATCCTGGCACCGGTCACGACAAGGTCAGGGGGCTCCCGGCCCATCGCGACCGCCGCAAGCGACCGCGTGATCCTGTGAAGGGGGGGGACCGAGAAGCGCGTCAGGCTCACGGGCAGGTTCTATCGCGCCGGCCGCGGGCGACGCGAGACGTTACGGGAGTGGCGCCCGGTGTGCAGATCCTGCGCACTTCCCGTCCCACTCTGGGACAAGAACAGCACACCCGGGGCCCGCGCCCCGGACCTAATGCACTGGCACGCGAGCAAATGCGTTCGGGCCTCCCGCCGGCATCGCCCATGCAGGACAGGTGTCACTATGCGATTCATACACTACACTCAACCCAACGAACTCGGCGTCTCCCCGGCCTTCGGGTTCGGCGGACGCCTCCCGCGAACGGGCTTTGAAAACGAGATCGACCGGCTGCTTGGATCCGCGCTCACCGGCCTTGCCGGGCTGGCGCAGGGCGGCCAGTTCCCCGTCGACCTCTACGAGGACAAGGACAACACCTACGTTCGGGCCGAGCTGCCCGGCGTGACCCGCGAGGCCATCGGCGTCGAGATCGTCGACGGCTCCCTCTCCATCCAGGCCTCGCGCAAGGAGAAATCGGGCGACGGCGAGCGGACCGTGTCGTTCAGCCGCCTGGTGGGCATCCCGGACGAGGTTCAGGCCGATAAGGTCGCGGCCGTCTATGAGAACGGCATCCTCACCGTGACGCTTCCCAGGAAAGAGGAAGCCAAGCCGAAGAAGATCAACGTGTCGGTCAACTGAACAGGCGCGAAAAAGGAGAAAATACCATGTCATTCCTAAATGAACTCATTCCATCGGCCGGCTGCGCGGGGGGCGACCCGGTCGCGACCCGCAGGCCGCACTACAATGTCAGCGAGACCGAGAGCGCCTACGCGCTCACGGTCGACCTGCCCGGCGTGGCCAAGGCGGGCCTTGAAATCACCGACGAGGGAGGCGAGCTCCGGATCACCGGCAGGCGCGCCCCCATCGTTCCCGGGAACCTCGTCGGCCTCCACCGCGAGACATCGGACGCCCCGTACGAGCTCGTGCTCGCCCATGACAACACGGTCGACACGGGAAAGATCGAGGCGGAGCTAAGGGACGGCGTCCTGCGCCTCTCGCTTGGCAAGGCCGAGTCCGCGAAGCCGCGCAAGATCACGGTCGGCTGACCGCCCGTGGCCGAGCCGGCATCGGCTCCTCGCGTCGGGAGGCCCTCCGGGCCTCCCGGCCTTTTGCGTTTGCGCATTCGTCGGGGGTGCGGAGGCTCGGGCCAGCCGGAAACGGCGCAGAATGCCGCGCGCGAGATGAGCCCAAATCCCCCATCATCCCGCCACGGCCCGGTTCTCCTCTACGACGGGACCTGCGCGCTCTGCAACCGGGCGGTCCTGTCGCTGCTTTGGATCGACCGGCGGGCGGTCCTGCGGTTTGCAACGCTGCAGGGGGCGCCGGGGCAGGCATGGCTCCGGGCCCATGGGCTGGCGACCGGCAATTTCAGCAGCATGGTCTTCGTCCGCGACTGGGAGGGAGGGTGCGGCGGCCCGGGCGACTACGCGCTCAGGACGGACGGGCTGGCCGCCGCGCTGGCGGCCTGCGGCGGGATCGGCGGCGTCCTCGCATGGATCCGCTTTGTCCCCAGGCCGATGAGGGACGGCGCATACCGGCTGGTCTCCCGGCTGCGCTTCCGGCTATTTGGGGAATGGAGGCCGAGGCCCCTGCCGCGGCCGGAACTCGGCGATCGGTTCATCGGGGGCTATCCCTCCTGAGGAGGAGCGACGCGCCGACCGAGAGTGCCAGGATCGCCGCGACCGCGGCCAGCGACACTGCCGTCGGGACGCTGTACCAGGGTTCCGCGAGCATCTTGGCGCCGACAAGCGCGAGGATGCCGGCAAGGCCCGCCCTGAGGAAGCGAAGCTCGCGGACAGCCCCGCTCACGAGGAAGAAAAGCGAGCGAAGCCCCAGGATCGCAAAAAGGTTGGACGCCATCGCGATCAGGACGTCGTGGGTCACGGCGATCACGGCGGGGAGCGAGTCGAGCGCGAAGATCAGGTCGGCGGCCTCCAGCGCGACGAGCGCGGCCAGCGCGGGCGGGACGTGCCGGGCGGCGAACCGGATCAGGGTGTTGCCGGGCACGCCGGGGGCCCCGCGCCCGCGGGTGGCCGCGAGGCGGATGCCGGTCAAGAGTATGAACGCCCCGAAGACGGGTATGACCCACGCGAAGCGGTGGATCGCGCCCATCCCCGCGATGATGAATGCCGAGCGCATGACGATGGCGCCCGAGATCCCCCAGAAGAGCAGGCGCCGCCGCCTGGCCGGCTCCACGCCGAACTGCTCGAAGACGAGCGCGAACACGAACACGTTGTCCACGCTGAGGCTGAGCTCGATCAGGTAGCCGGCGAGATACTGCTGCGCGGGCTCGGATCCCTCGCGCAGCCAGAGCGCGGCCCCAAACCCGAGCCCCGCAAGGACGCAGGCGAGGGCCGTGATCCAGTCGCCGGCGCGAAACGGCGCGGCGGCGGATTCGGCTCCGGGCTTGGCATTGGGTGGCATCGGGCTCGTCTCGCTGCTTGGGTCCTGCTTGACGTTGCCGCCGTCGCGGGTTTTGGCAATGTCCGCCCATGGACCTGATCCCCGAAGTTCCCGTGATCGCCTCGCCGCCGGGGCCCCTGCTGCGGCTCGTCAGCCGGCTCCAGGATCGGTTCTTCCCGGGCGCGATGG
>DATNLY010000370.1:0-3557 GCA_035602635.1 Opitutaceae bacterium
TACAGCCCGATAATCGACGTGAAGGAGTACCCCGAGGGCGTCGACGTCTGCCTGGTCGAGGGCGCCGTGTGCAACCGCGACAACCTCGAGCAGCTCCTGAAGGTGCGCCGGCGCACGAGGGTGCTCGTCTCGTTCGGCGACTGCGCGGTGACGGGAAACGTGCCCGCGATCCGCAACCAGCTCGGCCTGGGCAACGCCGAGAACGTGCTTAAGTGCGCGTACCTCGACAACGCCCAGGACAACGCGCGGCTGCCCAGGGACGAGGGGATCGTCCCGGAGCTCCTGGACCGGGTCCGCCCCGTGCACGAGGTCGTGGCCGTGGACGCCTACCTGCCCGGATGCCCCCCCTCCGCGCCAAGGATCCGGTCGATCCTCGAGCGCATCCTGGCGGGCCTCCCGCCCCAGCTGGAGGGCGAACAGCTCAAGTTCGGCTGAACCGGAGGCAAAAACCATGGCCAAGCGAATCATCATAGACCCGGTCACCCGGATCGAGGGCCACGCCAAGATAAGCATCCACCTGGACGACGCGGGCGAGGTCACGGACGCCGAGTTCCACGTCGTGGAATTCCGCGGGTTCGAGAGGTTCTGCGAGGGCCGGCCGTACAGCGAGATGCCCGGGATCACGGCCCGCATCTGCGGGATCTGCCCGGTCAGCCACCTCCTGGCCTCGTCCAAGGCGGGGGACGCCATCATGGCGGTCGAGATCCCCGCGGCCGCCGACAAGCTGCGGCGCCTGATGAACCTGGGGCAGATCGTGCAGAGCCACGCGCTGAGCTTCTTCCACCTGAGCGCCCCGGACTTCATCCTTGGGTGGGACACCCCGCAGCCGACGCGGAACGTCTTCGGCCTGATCGCCGCCGACCCGAAGCTCGCGCGCGCCGGGATCCGGCTGCGCCAGTTCGGCCAGGAGATCATCGAGGCGGTCGGGGGAAAGAAGATCCACCCGGCGTGGTCGGTGCCCGGCGGCGTCCGCAGCGGCCTGGCCGACGAGGGGCGCGTCCAGATCCGCAACTGGCTGCCGGAGGCCCACGCCACCGCCAAGGGCGCCCTCGCCCTCTTCAAGAAGGCCATGGAGAAGCACAAGGAGGAGGCCCTCGTCTTCGGCAACTTCCCCTCACTCTTCATGGGCCTCGTGGCGCCGGACGGCACCTGGGAGCACCACGGCGGCAAGCTGCGGTTCAGCGACAGCCTCGGCCGCGTGGTCGCCGACCAGATCGAGCCCTCGCACTACCTCGATTACATCGGGGAGTCCGTGCAGGAGTCGTCGTACCTTAAGCAGCCGTACTACAAGTCGCTCGGCCTGCCGGGGGGGATGTACCGCGTCGGCCCCCTCGCGCGGCTCAACATCTGCGCGCAGATGGGGGTGCCCCTCGCCGACGCCGAGCTGCGGGAGTTCAAGCAGATGAGCCAGGGCGCCGTCACCTCCTCCTTCATGTACCACTACGCCCGGCTTATCGAGGTGCTCGCCGCCATCGAGTACCTCGAGCGGGCGCTGGACGACCCGGACCTCTCGGGCGACGACCTGCGCGCCGACGCCGGCGTCAACTCCCTGCACGGCGTCGGGGCGAGCGAGGCCCCGCGCGGCACGCTCTTCCACGACTACACCGTGGACCGCTCCGGCCTCCTGACGAGGGTGAACCTGATCGTGGCGACGGGGCACAACGCCCTCGCCATGAACCGCACGGTGGCGCAGATCGCGCGCCACTACGTGCACGGGGACAGGATCCCCGAGCCCGTCCTGAACCGGATCGAGCACGGGATCCGGTGCTACGACCCGTGCCTGAGCTGCTCGACCCACGCCGCGGGCCAGATGCCCATGAGGATCCGCCTTGTCGGGCCCGGGGGCGCCGTGCTCCACGAGGTGGCCCGTGGATAGCAGCCTGCTCGTCATCGGCTACGGCAACACCCTGCGCCGCGACGACGGCGTCGGCCCGAAGGCCGTGGCCGCCGTGGAGGAGCTCCGCCTGCCGGGCGTGCTCACGATGGCCTGCCCCCAGCTCACGCCGGAGATGGCGGACCCGCTGTCGCGCGCGGGCGCCGCCGTCTTCGTCGACGCCGCCATAGACCATCCTGGCAGGATGCAGATGCGCCGGCTGGCGCCCTCCCGCTCCGCCCAGATTCTGGAGCACGCCGCCGACCCCTGTGTGCTCCTCGCCCTCGCCAGGGACGCCTTTGGCCGCGCGCCGGAGGCCTGGATGCTGACCATACCCGCGGAGGCGCTCGGTTTCGGGGAGCAGCTCTCCCCCACGGCGACCCGCGGTATCAGGAAGGCCGTGCAGGCCGTCCGGGCCCTTCACAGGGACCTGCGCAGGCGCGGGCTCGTGGGCCCTCAGGAGGCGCCGGCGGGCGCGTGAAGCGTCCGGCCGCACGTCCACGTCCTCACGTAGATCTCCTCAGGCGTGCCGTAGGCCGGCACCCTTATCAGCAGGTTCTTCCTGGCGTACCATTCCAGCAGCGGCCCGATCTTCTCCTCGTACGCCTTTATCCTGGTCTTGATCGCCTCGGGCTGGTCGTCCGCCCTGCGGATGAGGCGCCCTCCGCACGCGTCGCAGATTCCCTTTTGCCTCGGGGGCTGCTTTGTCTCGTGGTACACCGCCTTGCAGTCGGGGCATACCAGCCGACCGCCGAGGCGCTGCACGATCTCGTCTATCGGCAGCTCGTAGCTGAAGACCGCGTCCAGGGTCACGTTCTCGCGCTTCAGCAGCTCGTCAAGGCCGACGGCCTGCGCCACGGTGCGCGGAAACCCGTCCAGCACGAATCCGCCGCAGCAGCGCAGGCAGCGGCCGCGCTCGCCCAGCAGGTCGAGCATGGTCGCGTCGGGCACCAGGTCCCCGCGCTGCATGCTGTAGATCGCGGACGCGAGCGCCTTTGACCGGGCGGCCCCTGTCTGGCACTCCGCGGCCCGCAGGACGTCGCCCGTCGAGAGGTGGCACGCGCCCAGGCGCGCGCAGAGAATCTCGCTCTGGGCGCCCTTGCCGACCCCGGGAGCCCCCAGCAGCACGAGGTGCCAGGGCGGCTCCGGCTGCGGCTCGGGCGGGTTGGAGCAGACGGCCCTTCCGCCGCGGATCCATGCGACTTTGTTGGGTTTATTCATCGGAGTTTGAGACCTTCCACGCCTGGAGGATGCGGATGTAGTTGGCGCGCTCGAAGGACGACGGATCGGGGCAGCGCCGAAGGTTCATGGCCCCGCGCAGCTCGTCAATGCTCTCGTAGCCGTGGCCGCCCATCCAGTCGCGCATCCCCTTGAGGAGCACCGAGACGAACCTGGGGCCGTTCTGCAGCAGCGCGGAGACGACCTGCACGACGTCGGCCCCGGTCAGGAGCGCCTTGATCGCGTCCTCCGACCTGTGGACCCCGCCGGTCGCGGCCAGGGAGAACCGGACCTGGGGCGAGATGATCGCGAGCCACCGCAGCCGCAGCAGCAGCTCGGACGGGTCGGACAGGCGCAGCTGGGGCTGGACCTCCATCTCGTCGAGGTCGATGTCGGGCTGGTAGAACCTGTTGAAGAGCACCACGCCCGCGGCGCCGGCGCCCTCGAGGGCCTTCGCGAAGTTCGC
>DATNLY010000374.1:0-2098 GCA_035602635.1 Opitutaceae bacterium
CCTATTGGAGCCGATCCCGCAACAAGCTGTGGGTCAAGGGAGAGGAGTCGGGGCACGCGCTCAAGGTCGTGGACCTCTATGTCGACTGCGACCAGGACGTGCTCCTGCTCAGGGTCGTGAACGCCGGGCCGGGCGCGTGCCACAACGGCTACCGCTCCTGCTTCTACCGCAAGCTCGCCCCGGGGGCCGACCCCGGCTCCAGGGACTCCCTCCGGCTCGTGTTCGCCGCGGAGAGGACGTTCGATCCGGCCAAGGTCTACAAGAAGTGACGGCCGCCCCTGCGGCTCACTCGACCTCGGAGTCGTCCAGGATCGTGATCATGAGCTCCGCGCTCGAGACGACCTGGCCGTCGACCGAGCAGCTCACCTCGGCGACCGCGATCTTGCCGCTGCGCACCTTGGTGAGCTTGGCGTGGATCCTGAGCTGGTCGCCGGGGCGCACGGGCCTGCGGAACTTGACCTTGTCGGCGCTCATGAAGAAGGCGGGCTTCGGGACCCAGTTGTTCCAGCGCACGATCAGGACCCCGGCGGCCTGGGCCATCGCCTCGAGCTGAAGGACCCCGGGCATGACCGGGTTTCCCGGGAAATGGCCGCCGAAATAGGGCTCGTTGAAGGTGACGTTCTTGATCGCGACCAGCTCCTCGGCCCCCTTGATCTCGACCACGCGGTCGATCATGACGAACGGGTAGCGGTGCGGGAGGATGTCGAGGATGCTGCGGATGTCGAGGGACTCGACGTCCGGCTGGAGGGGCGGCCGCGCCGCGCCCTTCCTTTTCGCCCCCCCCCTCCTTCCCTCCTGCTGGCGGTCAAAGAGGGCCTTCGTGAGCTCGGCGTTGATCGCATGGCCGGGGCGCGTGGCCACGATGTGGGCCTTCAGCGGCGTCCCGAGGAGCGAGAGGTCCCCGATGATGTCGAGGATCTTGTGGCGCACGAACTCGTCCTTGAAGCGCAGGGGCTCCTTGGACATCACCTTGTCGCCCTTGATGACGATGGCGCTGTCGAGCGAGCCCCCTCGGATCTTGCCGAGCTTCAGGAGCTCCTCGATGTCCTCGTAGAAGGTGAACGTCCTGGCCGGGGCGATCTGCGCGATGAAGGTCTCCGGGTCTATCGACAACGACAGGTGCTGCGTGTGGGTCCCGCGGTCGTCCGCCGAGGTGCAGGAGATCTTCAGGCCGTCGTGCGGCAGCGCGATGATCGACGAGTTGCCCCTCGCGACGGAAACCGCGGCGTCCAGCACGTAGAATTCGCGCTCCTTGTCCTGCTCCACGGGCTCGCCCTCGAGGATCAGGTTGACGAAGGGCCTGGCCGACCCGTCCAGGATGGGGGGCTCCGAGGCGTTCATCTCCACGATGACGTTGTCGATCCCGCAGCCGCTGAGCGCGCTCAGGACGTGCTCGACCGTGTGGATCTTGACGTGGCCCGACTGGATCGTGGTCGCCCGCACAAGGTCCGTGACGTTGTCCACGCGCGGCTTGACCTCGGGGAGTCCCCCCAGATCGACGCGCGCGAAGACGACCCCGTGGTTCGCCGGCGCCGGCTTGAAGGTGAGCGTGACGGCCTCGCCGGTGTGCAGCGCGTTGCCCTTGACCGAGACCGGGCGCGAAAGGGTGCGTTGCTTCATCGGTTTGTAAAAGAGTGTCGGCAACTCCTGCCATCGAGGGCAAGCGCGTAGCGTCGGCCGGTCCCGGCCTTGACAGGCGACTCCCCGTCCCTAGGACTCATCGTTCCGCCTCTCAAAAAGCCCCGAACGCAACGACACGCCGCCATGCCCGCAGCCAACGACATTCGCAAGGGTCAGGTAATCAAACATAACGGCGAACCGCACTTGGTGATGGAGACCCAGCACCGGACGCCCGGCAACCTGAGGGCCTTCGTCCAGGTCAAGATGCGCAACCTCAAGTACGGCAAGGCCCTCGACCAGCGCTTCGCGTCGACGGAGACGATCGAGGTGCTGCCCACCGACCGCCGCACGCTCGAGTTCAGCTACGCGGACCGCGACTCCTACGCTTTCATCGACCCGACGACCTTCGACCAGATCGAGCTGAGCGAGCACACCCTCGGCGACGTGAAGAACTACCTCACCGCGGGCGGCAAGGTGG
>DATNLY010000375.1:0-5143 GCA_035602635.1 Opitutaceae bacterium
GTTGCCGCCCCAGCCGTTGTTGGAAGTGATCACATTGCCGTTCCTGTCGAACAGCACCACCTGGGGGTCGGGCAGAAGCACGCTTGAGAGCCCGAAAGCCGCGAGGGCCGGGCCCGACGCGCGGATCAGCACCGTCCTCGCCGTGCTCCCGCCGCCGATCGCGAATCCGCCGAATAGGATGTTTGGGCCCGTGCCCACCGCCGCGCGGGCCGACAGGTTGACCAGCCGGGGTGTCGTGGGGGCGTCGGTGACCTGGGGGGTCGAGTCATAGATCTCCGCGATCGAAAGGCCCGTGTCGCCGCTGGCCCCCATTACTTGCGCCGTGTAGGTGCCGGGGATCACGGTCTCGATGAGCGCCGAGTCGTTCGTGGGCGCCGTGCCCCATGAAAAGGCCCCGACCGAGGCGGCCAGGGCCGCGATCTGCGCATTGCCCTTCCACCCGGTGTTGCTGTCGAACATGACTCCCGCGCCCGTGAACATCTGAAGCTCGGGGTCGGGCAGGAGCACGCTCGAAAGGCCGAACTGCGCCAGCGCCGGGCCCGAGGCGCGGACGAGGACGGTCTGCGAGCCGCTCACCTGCCCCACGGGCCCGGAGCCAAACCCGGCAAAGAGGATGCCTGAGCCCGTGCCCACGTCGGCTCGCGCCGACAGGTCGGTCAGCCGCGAGACGCTCGCCGTGCCGGCGACGGTCACGGTCGCCGGGTTGCTGGTCGCCGAGCCGGCCGAATTCGTGGCAACGCACGTGTAGGTCCCCGCAGAGCCTGCACCATTGGAGATGAGCAGGATTGGTCCCGTGGCCCCGGCGACCGGCGTCGTGCCGTTCAGGAACCACTGGTAGGCCGGCGAATTGCTCGCCACCGCGTCCAGCGCCAGCGTTCCCCCGGCGATCGAGACAGAGATCGGCTGCGTCGAGAAGACCGGCCCCCCCGCCGGGGTGGGCGTCGGCGTCGGGGTGGGTGTTGGCGTAGGCGTTGGGCCCGCGGTGACGATGACCACGTACGTGAAAATACTGGATGAAGTGCTGGTTCCATTCGGGGACTCAAACGCCTGCAACATCATCGTGTAGGTGCCCGGGGTTGTCGGGGTTCCCTCCAGGATGGGGTTGGCCGCGTTCACGAATCCCGGGGCCGTGATGAAGTCCCCGTTCACGCCGAACTCGAGGCCGGGCGGTATCGAGCCCGCAATGGTCCAGGACTGCGGAGGAGCCGCGGTCGGCGGGTTGGCCACCAGCTGGAAGACATCGGCCGCGATCTGGGAGCCCTCGGTCACGGTGTACGGGCTCGGGTGCCCGGGGGAGCCGGTCGAGAGCGTGTAGGTGGTGGCGCCCGCGACCGAGTCGACAGCGCCCAGGGCCGCGAGCGACGCCGCGGCGGCCCGGATGATCGCGCCGACCGGCGACTCGAAGACCGCATCCGCGGCCTGCGCGGCCATCCGGATGGCAGGCGAGCGCTGCAGCAGCGCCACCAGGACGGCCGACGGCAGGCGCAGCCGCCCCGGCAGGAACCTCAGTTGCACCCGCATCCCGCCCCCCCGACGCGGGTGCCGCCCTGGGCGGCCTCGCGCGAGAAATACACGTGCTCGATCGCCGCGGTGGCGACCGGGTCGCGGTTGGGATCCATGATGGGATCGGCCAGGTAGCCCCGCTCCCACGGCCGGACACGCGCGGCCTGGGGGGTCGAGCACCCGCCGAGGGCGGCCGCGACCGCGGCCAGCGCGGCGAGTTTCCAGCAGGGGCTTCTCATGTGCAGTTTCCTAGACGCCCAATTGGGATTCAGGTTTCATTTGCGGGACGGGTCCGGGAGACCCTGGGATGCCGAATTACCTGGAGGCCATGTAGTTGAAGAAGCCCCGGGTCTGCGCCCGCTCCTTTTCCGTGAGGATGATCCCCTCGGCCCCGGGGCACGAGCGGATGAGCTCGAGGCCCATGTCGACCCCGGCGATGAACGCCGAGGTCGAGAGCATGCCCGCCTGCAGGCAGGTGTCCGCGATCACCGTCGCCTGGGTGCAGCCGTTGGAGACGGGCCACCCCGTTCTCGGGTCGATGATGTGCCCGTAGCGCCTCCCATCGACCGTGAAGTTCCGGATGTAGTCGCCCGAGGAGGCGACCGACCTGCCGGTGAGCGCGATGCTCGCCCAGGTCGTGCCCGGCTTCTTCGGATCCTCGAGGCCAATGTGCCACGCGGGGCGCCCCGGGGGCGCGCCCGCCGCGCGGATGTCGTGCCCGAAGTCGACGAGGGACGCCGCGATCCCGTGGTCCTTCCCTATCAGGGAGACGATGTCCACCGCGTACTCCTTCCCGAAGCCGCCGAAGTCGAGCGCCATCCCGGGCTCGGGAAGGAAGACCCTCCCGGGCTCGCGCCTCACCTTGGACCAACCGACGAGGCGCATGGCGCCGGCGATCGCCGCGGCCGACGGGACGGACGGGGGCGCGGCCTTCCAGTTCCAGAGGCCGATCAGGGGAAGCGCGGACGGGTCGAGGATCCCGCGCGTCATGAAGTGCAGCGTGTCGCAGAGCGAGAGCATCCCCTCGGTCTCCGCGTCGACCGGGACCCACTCCCTCCCCGCCGCCGCGTTGATCCGGCTCACGATGCTGGCCGGCTGGAAGCGCGAGTATTTCGCCTCGAACGCGTGAACCCATCCCTCGGCCGCCTTCTCGAACGCCGCGGCCTGGGCGTCCCCGCCCGGGGCCGCGTACTGCAGCTCGCAGTCGGTGGCCATCGCCCGGAACTTCAGCCGTCGCAGCGGCAGGTCGTCCCCTGCGGTGGACCTGTCGGGCTCCGGGGTGCGCTGCTGGCTTGAGACGATGGCCATGGGCTCAGGGGCAGCCTACCACGAAAACCGCGCGCCAGCGGAAACTATGTTCGCGGAGGGATAGGCGCTGCCGGGCGTGACCCCGTCGCGCCCGTGCATGGCGTAGCGGTCGAATGCGAGGTCCGCCTGCACCCGGGCGCCCACGCGGCAGGCCAGCTTCAGCCCGTACGTCGCCGTCCACAGCGACGACAGCCGGTAGTCCGAGGAGTAGTTCGTCCCGTCGGGATTGGGCACCTGGGTGGGCATGATGGCCGTCGCGTCCAGGTTGTAGTGGTAGAAGCTCGCCGCGCCCTGCCCATGGAGCCTGAGGCTCGGCTCCAGGGTGAGGCGGCCGCCGACCTTCTGCAGCCAGCCCGCCTCGAGCGTTCCGGCCGACACCCCGTACGTGTCCCGGTACCCGCGCAGGCTCGCCTCGAGCGCGGCCCTCGCCCCCGGGAACGAACGGTTGACGGACGCCAGCAGGGCCAGGAAGTCGTGCGCCCCCGGGAGGTTCTCGGCGAACGGGGTCGGGAAAAACGAGCCCGGGACAAGCTGGAGCGTCTTCTGGACAAGCTTGTACTGGTCGTCCAGGTAGCCGGTCTCGCGGCCCCAGGTCGCGCTCAGCGTGACGAAGGTGAGCGGGTCGAGGAGCTGCCTCACGCCGAGGACGGCGCTGAACGCGTGCCTGGGCGCGTACGGGCGCCGCGCGGTGAAGAAGGTCTCCGCGTCGTCGTCGTGGCCGCCCGCCCCGGCGATGAGCGTCGTGTTCTTGTCGCTGAAATCCGAGAGCGTGTTCAGCGCCCAGCCCCTGGAGACGTAGTCGTGCTCCCTGCTCTCCGAGAGGCCGAGGTCGATGTTGACCGACTGCACCTGGCGCGCCAGGTCCGCCTCCCACTCCTTGCGGTGGTCGCTCAGCCGGGCGAGCGGCACCTGGCCCGAGCCTGCCGGCGCCGGCAGGCCCGTGGGCGAGGCCCCGGCGATCGCGTCGTTCGTCAGGGCCAGCCCAAGCCGGGTGTCCGCGCCGATGCCCTGGCTGGCGTCAATGACCTGCGTGCGCACGCCGATCCGGCCTCCCGCCTCGGCGTAGTCCACGTACTTGTAGGCGAGGAAATCCTCCGCCCGGGCGGCCTGCCGCGGGTCCGCGAGCAGCACCAGGATCGCAAGCGGGAGCGCTGCGGGCCGCGCGGGCGCCCCTGGGCGGCGGCGGGCCGCCCTTCTCATGGGCTGCGCGAGACCTCGACCGAGGAGATGTGGAGGCTCGCGTTGAGGAGCGCCGGGTTCGCGCGGTCGCCCTGCACCGAGAACTCCTCGATCCCGATGTACGGGGAGCGCTTGCTGAGCGCGAGGTAGAACCCCTTGAGCGTGGCCCAGTCGACCTTGGTCACGTTGAACTGCAGCGTGTGGATGGAGAACTGGCCGTTGCTCTCGTCCTTGGGCTCGCCGCTCGTCGTGCTCGTGAGCCCGGCCTCCCCGGCTATCGCCGTCACCTCGGCGAGGAGCCTTGTCCCGTCGAGCGTCCGCACGGCGTCGAGCTGGCCGGCGGCCTGCTGCGCCGAGGCCTCGATGTCGCGGCGGTTGGCGAGCCAGACGCCCTGCTCCCTGAGGGAGCCCGTCGTGGCGCGGGCGGCGCGCACGAGGCGCCCCGCCCTGCCCCCGAGGCTCGAGATCCATATGGCCGCGACGGCCAGGGCGACCGCTGCCAGCAGCAGCTTCACGCGGAGCGAGCGGTCCAGGAAGAGGGCTCGAAGCGTGCGCATCATGAGGTGGCGGGAGCAAGCGCCGCGGGCTTGAACGTCACGACGAGCGTGAACGACACCACGTTGTCCCGGGCCCGCTGGTCCTTGATCTCGACCTTCTCGCAGGCCGGCGCCTGCTCGAGCGCCGTCTTGTAGCCGGCGATCTCGCCCGCGTTGGTCGTCTGCGCCTCGATCATGATCGTGTAGAGCCCGCTCGTCTGGGCGCGCAGGAACTGGATCGACGTGGGGCTCTTGGGGAGGGCGACCTCCGGCGAGACGACCGAGATCATCTCCAGGGGCAGCAGCCGCTTGGTCGAGAGGTCCGCGATGTGCCGGGCGAGGTCCTGCTCCTCCATGATGCGGTCCACGGTGGGCCTCTGGGCGGCCACCTTGGCGACGCGCGCCGACTGCCACAGCCCGGCCCCCAGGAGGGAGAGTTCCCCCAGGGCGAGGACCGCGCACGCGGCAAGGGCCCCGATCGCCGTGCGCCAGAGGATGAGGTCGCGCCTGCGGGCCCGCGCCAGCGCCTCGAGGTCCGCCTTGTCGCGGACGTCGAGCGCGGCCGCGACCTCCGACGCCAGGCGCGAGGGCACCCCGCCCGCCTCGAAGACCAGCTC
>DATNLY010000381.1:0-3216 GCA_035602635.1 Opitutaceae bacterium
CTTCGGCGACCGGCTCCATGTCGAGATCCAGCGCCACCGGGTTGCCGGCGAGGAGCGCTGGAACCGGTTCCTGGTCGACTGGGCGCGGGCCGCCCGCCTGCCGCTCCTGGCGACGAACGGCGTCCTCCATGCGACGCCGGAGAGCTGCAGCGTCCTGGACGTCTTCACGTGCCTGCGCCACCACACGACGCTCGACGCGGCGGGCCGGCGCCTGGCCCCCAACCGCGAGCGGCACCTGAAGGATCCCGGGGCGATGGGGGAATTGTTCGCGGACCTCCCGGACGCGGTTGCGAACGCGGGGAGGCTTGCGGAGCGGCTCGAGTTCACGCTCGACAACCTGGGCTACCGGTTCCCGGACCACCCGGTGCCCGCCGGCGAGTCGCAGGACTCGTTCCTGAGGAAGATGACCTACTTCGGGGCCCAGCAGCGCTACGGCAGCGTGGCGGGGGAGGTGCGCCGCCAGCTCGACCGCGAGCTCTCGCTGATCGCGAGGCTGGGCTTCAGCGGGTACTTCCTGATCGTCTGGGACCTGTGCACCTTCGCGCGCGAGCGCGGGTCGCTCGTGCAGGGGCGTGGGAGCGCCGCCAACAGCGCGGTCTGCTACGCTCTCGGGATCACGGCCGTCGACCCGATCGAGAGCAAGCTGCTCTTCGAGCGCTTCCTCTCGGAGGGCCGCACGGACTGGCCCGACATCGACCTGGACCTGCCGAGCGGCGACCGCCGCGAGGAGCTGATCCAGGAGGTGTACCGGCGGTACGGCCGCAGGGGCGCGGCGATGACCGCGAACGTGATCACCTACAGGGGCCGCAGCACGATCCGCGAGGTGGGCAAGGTGCTCGGGTTCCCGGACGACGCGCTCGAGCGCTTCTCGAGCCTCTTCCACGGGGGGGACCTGCCCCAGACGCTCGAGATGGGGGAGCAGCTCCGGATGGCGGGCGTCCCCGGGTCGCACCCGAGGCTCCCGGCGCTCATCGACACCTGCCGCCGGGTGCGCGGCCTGCCGAGGCACCTCGGCCAGCACTCGGGCGGGATGGTCATGAGCACGGAGGGCCTCGACTCGTTCGTGCCGCTGGAGAACGCCCGGATGCCGGGGCGCTCGGTCCTGCAGTGGGACAAGAGCGACATCGAGGACATGGGGCTCCTCAAGGTGGATCTCCTCGGCCTCGGCATGATGGCCGCCCTCCAGGACGCGGTGGAGATCTGCGCCCGGCGGGGCCAGCCGGTCGACCTGGCGCGGATGCCGAAGGACGACCCGGCGGTCTTCAGGCTGCTGCAGGAGGCCGACACCGTGGGGATATTCCAGGTGGAGAGCCGCGCGCAGATGTCGACGCTCCCGAGGATGAAGCCGGTGAACTTCTACGACCTCGCGGTCGAGGTCGCGATCATCCGGCCCGGCCCGATCCAGGGGGACGCCGTGAACCCCTACCTGAAGCGCCGCGCGGGGCTGGAGCCCGTGACGTATCCCGACGAGAGGGCGAGGCCCATCCTTGAGCGGACGCTCGGGGTCGTCCTCTTCCAGGAGCAGATCCTGCGCCTCGCGATGGAGCTCGGGGGCTTCTCGGCCGCGGAGGCGGACGAGCTGCGCCGGGCGATAGGCTTCACGCGCTCCCAGGAGAGGCTCGACCGGATGAAGGCGAGGCTCGCCGTCGCGTTCAGGGCGAACGGCGTCGGCGAGCCGGCGGTCGAGTACCTGATCAGGTCGCTCGCGTCGTTCGCGCTCTACGGCTTCCCCGAGTCGCACGCGATCAGCTTCGCGCTCATCGCGTACTCGAGCGCCTGGCTCAAGGTGCACAGGCCGGCCGCGTTCTATGCGTCGCTCCTGAACTGCCAGCCGATGGGGTTCTACACGCCCGCGAGCCTTGTCCAGGACGGCCGGCGCCACGGCGTCGCCTTCCTGCCGGTGTGCGTCCAGGCCTCCGACGAGAAATGCCGCGTGGACTCGGACACGGCCGTGCGGCTGGGGATCGCGACCGTTCGCGGCGTGCGGGCCCAGGCCCTGCAGTCCATGCTCGCGGCGCGCCGGGAGCGGCCGTTCGCGTCGCTGGCCGACTTCCTGGGGCGGACGCAGTTCAGCGCGGCCGAGCGCCGCGTCCTGGCCGGCGCCGGGGCGCTCAACTGCCTGGCGGGCCACCGCAGGTCCGCGCTGTGGCGCGTCGAGGCCTTCCACGGGGGCGACGACCTGTTCCGGGAGGCCGCTGGGCCCGAGGAGGGGGATCTCTCACCCCTCGAGCGGATGACGCTCGTCGAGCGGCTCCAGGCGGACTACGCGCACCTTTCACTGACAACAGGGGCGCACCCAATGAGGCTCGCGCGCCCCCTGCTGGAGGGCGTCACGCCCGCGGGGCGGCTCGGGGACGCGCGGCCGGGGGAGCGGGTGAAAATCTGCGGCTCGGTCATCACGCGCCAACGGCCGGGGACCGCGAAGGGATTCTGCTTCATCACGCTTGAGGACGAGACGGGGCTGGCGAACGCGATCGTCCGGCCGCGGCTCTTTGAGGAGTCCCGGCTCGTCATCAACCTCGAGCCCGCGCTCATCATCACCGGCCGCCTGCAGAACGAACAGGGGGTGATCCACGTCATGGCGGAGGAGATCGCCGGGATGCCCGACCTCGGACTGCCCGCGCAGGGCTCGCACGACTACCACTGACCGCGCGCCCTTGCATCCCCCGGGGCGGCCGGCACGTAATGCAGGGCGTGAGACCCCGACTCCTCCTCGCCGCCGCAATGGCGTTCGGCGCCGCCCGCGCGGCCGCAGCCGACGCCGTGGCATGGCAGCCCTGGTCCGACGCGGCGTTCGCGACCGCCAAGAGGGAGCACAAGTTCGTCATCATGGACCTTGAGGCGGTGTGGTGCCACTGGTGCCACGTCATGGACGAGACGACCTACAGGGACCCCAGGGTGGTGGCCCTCATGGGAAGGGGCTACGTCGCCGTGAAGGTCGACCAGGACTCGCGCCCGGACCTGGCGAACCGCTACGAGGACTACGGCTGGCCCGCGACCATCGTGTTCGCCGCCGACGGCAGCGAGATCGCGCGGCGCCGCGGCTACCTCAACCCGTCGGAGATGGCCTCGATGCTCCAGGCCATCATCGACGATCCCTCGCCAGGGCCCTCCGTGACGCCGGAGGAGGCCCTCCGGTACCCTGCGGACGCGCACCCGGACGACTCCCAGGCGGCGGCGATCGCGCGCGACATGCTCCGGCTGCAGCGCCAGCTG
>DATNLY010000382.1:0-5906 GCA_035602635.1 Opitutaceae bacterium
GGACTGGGTGTGCGGCCACGCGCGCGACGGATGCCCGTGCCGGATCGGGCCGAGCCCCTCCGGCGAATGCAGGGCGACGACCGAGTGCACGCCGCGCCTCGTCCTCAAGCCCGGCGAGGAGAAGGGAACGTGGGTCTGCACTCGCCCGGCCGACTGGGGCGGCCCGTGCGGCGACGGGCCGCTGCCGGACGGGGCCTGCTGCCGCGAGGTCAGCCGTTGCCGGGCGGTTCGCAGCCTGAGGGCGCGACGCGGCCTCACCACCTGGGCCGTCACGGCGGCCTGCCTTGGCACCCTCCTGCTCGGCTTCTCGGGGTCGATGCGCGATCCGTTCACGAACCCCAGGCCGCTTTCGCGCAGCCACTCGGGCGCCGAGTTCGCCCACCTCGCGCTGGGCGCAGGGGGCGGCAAGGGCTGCGTCCTGTGCCATGCGGGGGCCAGGGCCGACTTCGACGACTTGGCCCTCAGCGCGCTGGCAGCATCGCGCACCTCGCTGCGGCTCGCCGTCCTGGAGGGAGGCCACCCGAGGGACTTCTCACGCATGGACCAGTCCTGCCTGCGATGCCACGAGGCCCAGTCCTTTCACCACGCCGACGTCGCCGAGAGCGCGTCGTGCTCCGCGTGCCACAGGGAGCACCAGGGCCCCGGACCCATGGCGGCGGCGGACGGTCAGGCCTGCGTCGCCTGCCACGGCGACCCGGCCCAGATGCGTGCGGCCCGGGAGATGAGCGTGGCGATGGCCCCGGCGCTGTTCGTCCGGGCCGTCCAGCCGGGCCAGATCGTACATCCGGTGCGGCGCCCGCCCGAGGGTTTCACGGAGGTGGTCACGAGCTTCTCGGTGGACCATCCCGAGTTCCGGGTGCTGCGCGAGGGATCCCCGGACACGAACACGCTCAAGTTCAACCACCGCCTGCACCTGGCCGGGGGAAACATCCCGCTCGTCAACGGGCATGCGCTCGACTGCGCCTACTGCCACAGGCCGGACGCCTCGAACGCCTTCATGGCGAGGATCAGCTTCGAGCAAAGCTGCCGCGCCTGCCATGCGCTCGATTTCGACGAGCACAACCCCGGCATGAAGCTGCCGCACGGCGACGCGGCGTTCGCGCGCGCCTACCTGCGCAGCCTTCCCGTGCAGTACGCCGACTATGCGGCGCGGGTTCTCGGCATCAGCGGCGGCCACGAGATCGACGCCTTTGTCCGGCGCCAGGTAGGCTCCCTGCGGGAGCGGACGAGGACGGTCGAGGAGCTTGAGAGGAGGGTCTTCCTCAGCGACGGGAGGACCGAGCCCGTTGCCGCCGTGGGGCGGATGGCCGGCGTCGCGCGGGCCAGGTTCGAGGGCTGCGCCCTGTGCCACGAGGTGTCGTGGCGGGGGAGCGCCGTGCCCGTCGTGACGGCGCCGCAGACGCCCGACCGCTGGATGCCCGGCGCCTCCTTCAACCACGCCATGCACGCGTCGATGGCGTGCTCCGAATGCCACGCCGCCGCCTCGAGCGAGCGCACCTCGGACGTCATCCTGCCGACGCGGATGAGCTGCGTGAGGTGCCACAGCCCCGAGGGTGGCGCGGCCCACGGATGCACGAGCTGCCACGTCTACCACAACCGCCCGCCGGCCTCGCTGTCGCCGAGCGCGCTGACAGCCTCCCTTCCATGAGGTGCGGCCCGGGAGCCCTGGCGGCCTTCCTGGTCGCGGCCTCGGCGGCGCTCGCCGCCGACCCGCCGACCCCGCCGCCGGACGTGGCTGGTCCGAACCAGCGGCAAAGCAAGGGGCCGCCTCCGGCCGCGCCTTCCGCGGTGCACACGGATCCCGGCGCACCGCTTCCGCCGCCGCCGGCCGCCGGGATCCCGCCGAGCCTGCGTGTCACGCGGATCCAGGAGGGAAGCGCGGCGAAGCCCGGCGCCGCGCCGTTCAATCCCGACCCGGGAGCCGGCCTTCCGGCCTCCGTTTCCCAGGAGTCACCCGATTTCCCGACGTACCAGGCCCCGGGGCCGGGCGCGCCCGAGGCGCCGCCGGCCCCCTCGGGGGGCCTGCCTCCCGTGCGGGCGGTGGTCGAGCCGGTGCCGCCGGCGCCTGCCGCGGCTTACGGGCTCGGCCCGCTCCCCGACCCCCTGAGGCTGCCTCGTGCCCAGGTCCGCGAGAACCTCTTCATCCCGAGCCTGTGGAGCGCGAAGGGCAACGGCCCGGCCGCAGGCGCAGGCGGCTCCTACCCGGGCTCCCAGCCCATGCCCGACCGGTGGAGGATAGGGTTCATGCCGTGGCGGCGCTACACCTCGGGCGACTCGGACGAGATGCCGTACTACCACTCCGACCCGGAATTCTGGCACTACTACCGGCAGAGCCTGCTCAAGGGGGACCTGCCGATAAGGGGCCAGGACCTCTTCCTCAGGCTCACCGCCTCGGCCTCGGTCGTGGCCGAGGACCGGTCGCTGCCGGTGCCGAGCCAGCCCAGCGCGTCGAGCCCGGGGGAGTTCGATTTCTTCGGGTCGAGCGCCTCGCGACTCGTGACGACCGACCTGGCGCTGGAGGTCGACCTCTTCAGGGGGGACACGGCCTTCAAGCCCGTCGACTGGCTCGTGCGGATCAAGCCCGTCTTCGACTTCAACCACGTTGACTTCCGCGAGACAAGCGAGGTCTCCCCCAGCCCGACAGGGACGCTCACGGCGGGCACCGGGGGCCAGCCGGCAAACGGGGGAGTCACGAACCCGGGCGACGTGGGAGGCCTGCTGGGCGGCGGGCTCTCGCAGGCCCCGGGGAGCCTCGCGGGCACGGCCGCAACCGACCGCAACCGGACCTATGTCTCGCTGCAGGAGGCGTTCGTCGAGAAGCACCTCGCGGACCTCTCGGCCAACTACGACTTCTGCGCCGTCGCCGTGGGAAACCAGACCTTCAACAGCGACTTCCGCGGCTTCGTCTTCAACGACACGAACCTCGGGGCGCGATTCTTCGGCAACTACGCCAGCAACCGCTACCAGTACAATGTCGCCGTTTTCGACCTCCGCGAGAAGGACACCAATTCCGGGCTCAACTCGTTCCGGCGCCGCGGCGACTTGGTCGCGGTCGCAAACCTCTACCGGCAGGACACGCTCGTCCCCGGCTACACCGCGGAGCTCAGCGTTCTCGCCAGCTTCGACCAGCCCGGCACGCATTACGACACCGACGGGTTCCTCGTACGGCCGGCGCCCATCGGCACGGTGCTGCCCCACCGCGTCGACAGCTATTACCTCGGCCTGACGGGCGACGGGCACCTCGGCCGCTGGAACGTGTCCGACGCGGCCTACCTCGTGACCGGGCGCGACGAGCTCAACGGCGTCGCGGGCCGGCCCGTGGACATCCTCGCCGAGATGGCGGCCGTGGAGCTGAGCTACGACCGGGACTGGATGCGGTACAAGGCCTCGCTCTTCTTCGCCTCGGGCGACCACAGCGTCCAGGACGGGCGCGCGACCGGGTTCGACTCGATCGCCGACAACGCGAACTTCACGGGCGGGCCCTTCAGCTACTGGGTGCGCCAGAGCTTCAACCTCGCCGGCACATCGGTGCCCCTGAAGCAGCGTTTCAGCCTCCTGCCCGACCTGCGCGCGGGCGGAAGCTTCGAGGGGCAGGCCAACTTCGTGAACCCGGGGCTGGTCCTCTACGGCCTCGGCGCGGAGGCGGACCTGACCCCGAAGCTGAGGGCGTTCGCCAACGCGAACTACCTCCTCTTCGACACGACGGCCCCCCTGAAGACCGTCCTGATGACGAACCAGGCGGGCCGGAACATCGGCACCGACCTGAGCCTGGGAATCCAGTGGCGCCCCTTCCTGATAAGCAACGTGGTGATCTCGGCCGGGTGCGGCTTCCTTCTGCCGTCAAACGGCTACAGGGACATCTATGCGGCGACGGAGCCCCCCGTGCCCGGGTTCACGCCCGCCTCGGCCGGCGGCAGGGTTGACGATTTCCTGTACAGCGCGATCCTCGCGGGCACCTTCACCTACTGACCACGGGACCACTCCTGGATGCCCTCTCGCGCCAAACAATCCGGATGCCGACCGTGGCTTGCAGCCGTCGCGGGCGCGCTGGCGCTCGCGGGCCAGTCCCGCGCGGGGATCGCGGACGCGCCCGCCGGCGGGCCCTTCGGCCCCCCGATCGCCGTTTCGCGCGACGCGCGGTCGTCGCAGGGCGAGCCCGCGCCCCCCAGGCCCGCCAACTGGATCGACCAAAGCCCCGAGGACGCGCGCCGCAAGAGCGCAGGCTGCATCGAGTGCCACCAGGGGACCGAGGAGATGCATTCGTCGCCCCACGTCGTCCTGGGGTGCGTGGACTGCCACGGCGGGGACCCCACCCCGGGGCTCACGATGCGCAAGGCCCACGTGGCGCCGAGGAACCCGGTGTTCTGGCAGAGCTCCGCCAAGCCCTCAGACTCGACCGTCCTCCTCAACCACGAGTCGGCGGAGTTCATCCGGTTCGTGAACCCTTCCGACCTGCGCGTGGCGGACAAGGCCTGCGGCCTCTGCCACGGCGAGGTCGTCAGCCACGTCGCCTCGAGCATGATGAACCACGGCGCCACCCTCTGGGGCGCGGCGCTCTACAACAACGGCTCCACGCCCTTCAAGGACCCGCACTACGGGCAGGCCTACGGGCCCGACGGCACGGGCCTGGCCCTGCGCAGCCCGATCGCCGTCACGCCGGAGATGACAAGGCTCCACGGCATACTTCCCTTTCTTGAGCCGCTGCCGCGCTTCGAGGTGAGCCAGCCGTCCAACATCCTGCGCGTGTTCGAAAAGGGCGGGGAGAGGCAGGCGGAAATCGGCAACCCCGACGCGTTCGAGCCGCCCGGCCACCCGACCCGCGGCCTCTCCGACCGCGGCCTCGGGACCCTCAGCCGGACCGACCCGGTCTACCTCAACCTCCAGAAGACCCGCCTCCACGACCCGCTGCTCGGGTTCATGGGCTCGAACGACCACCCGGGGGACTACAGGTCCTCGGGCTGCGCGGCGTGCCACGTCATCTATGCGAACGACCGGTCCCCGACGAATTCCGGGTGGTGGTCCAAATACGGCAACCAGGGCCTGAGCTTCACGGGCGATCCCATGATCTCGAAGAGGGAGAAGGCCCATCCCATTATCCACCAGTTCACCCGGAGCATCCCCTCGAGCCAGTGCATGACCTGCCACATGCACCAGGGCAATTTCTTCGTCAACAGCTTCCTGGGCTACACCTGGTGGGACCAGGAAAGCGACGGCGAGTTCATGTACCCCGCGGTCCAGAGGAACCCGACCGAGGCGGAGATGGCCGCGTCTCTTGAGCGCAATCCGGAGGCCGCCGCGGCGCGGGGCCTCTGGGGCGACCCCGATTTCCTGGAGAAGGTCGCCGAGCTCAACCCGAGGCTGAAGGAGACGCAGTTTGCCGACTACCATGGGCACGGCTGGGTGTTCCGCGCGGTGTTCAAGAAGGACCGCGAGGGCAACCTGCTCACGCTCGACGACAGGCCCATCAGCCACGACGACCCCGAGAAGTTCGCGAAGGCCGTCCACCTGAAGGACGTGCACCTCGCGCGCGGGATGCAGTGCGTCGACTGCCACTTCCAGGGCGACGTCCACGGCAACGGACTCCTGTACGGCGAGCCGCGCGCGGCGACGTCCATCGAGTGCATCGACTGCCACGGGACCGTCGAGCGACGGCCGACCCTGATGACCTCGGGCAATTCCGGCACGTTCGAGGACGGCCGCGTCGAGCCGGCCGACCTCTCCAAGGGAACGACACCGTGGGGCCCCCGCTTTTACTGGGTGGGCCAGCGGCTCTTCCAGCGCTCCATGATGACGCCGGATGTCGTCTGGGAGGTCCCGCAGACGATCGACACGATCAACCCCCTGTCGCTGCACTACAACGCGAAGTCGGCCTACGCGAAGACGCTCAGGCGCGACGGCGCCAGCTG
>DATNLY010000002.1:0-3071 GCA_035602635.1 Opitutaceae bacterium
CGACGAGGCGCTTCGATGTGCCGAAAAGGCCACGGAGCTTCCGGAAGCCAAGGACGGATTTGATGGGCCCCCGGCCTGGATCAACATTGCAATTATCCATGCCTGGACCGGCGACAAGGGCAGGGCCATCGCCGAATTGGCCGACATACTGCGCCGCCCCAGTTATCTGAATGTGAATTCCTTGAGATGCGAGGCACCGTATGTCGTGCTTCGAGGCGATCCGCGCTTTGAGGCGCTCATAAGCGATCCTAAGAACAACACGCCGCTATTCTGAACCCGGGCGCTACGCATCCGACAAGCAGGACAACTACCGCCTGCGGGTCATCGCCCAATGCGGTTGAAACTGAAAACTGAACCCTAAAACGGTCCTTCGGTCCCCAACCTAAGGTGGAGATCCGATCCCTGTTGGCTCTGTATGGTGCGAGAGCCGGGAGTCGAACCCGGATCAACGGCTTCGGAGGCCGCTACACTATCCATTGTGCTACACTCGCAATTCCCACCCGGAAAGCGGATCAAACCGCCGGCCGCTCTTGCCGTCAAGCCGACGCTATGAACCGCCGAATCCGCTCCTCGACGCGCTTCCTCCCCAGCACCCGCAGCAAGCCGTAGAAGCTCGGCCCGACCGCGGTGCCTGACACCGCGAGCCGGGCCGGATGGATGTAGTCGCCCGTCCCGGCGCCATGCGAAGCGGCCAGGCCTTGGATCAACGCCTCAAGTGTCGCATCGCCCGAGAAGTCCGCCGACGGCAGGGCCGCGAGCAATTCGCCGAGGCGGGCCTTCGGGTCTCCCTTCGCGAAGATCTTCTCCCGGGCCTTGGGGTCGACCGAGTAGTCGTCGCCGAAAAAATACCCGATGAAGCCGGGAAGGTCCTCTATCGCGCGCACCTTCGGCTGGCAGAGCGCGATCACCTCGCGCAGGTAGGCCTCGTCGGGCAGGCCGCCCGCGAAAAAATTCCGGGCAACGAGGAAGTCCCTGGCGAGCGCGTAGCAGCGCTCCGCCGGCATCTCGTGCAGGTACACCATGTTCATGTGCGCGAGCTTCTTCTCGTCGAAGCGCGCGTTGCTCTGGTTGATCCCCGGCAGGTCGAAAAGGCGCACAATCTCGGCAAGGGGCAGCTTCTCGCGGTCGTCCTTCGGAGACCACCCGAGGAGGCAGAGGAAGTTCACGAGGGCCTCGGGGATGAATCCCCGCGTCCGGTATTCCTCGACCAGGGCACCCTGGTCGCGCTTGGACATCTTGCCCGGGCCGTTCTGCTTCAGGATGAGGGGCAGGTGGGCGTAGGTCGGCAGCGGGGCCCCGAGTGCCTTGAAGAGCTCCGTGTGCTTGCTCGTGTTGGAAAGGTGGTCCTCCCCGCGGATCACGTGGGTCACCTGCATCGCGATGTCGTCGACGACGTTGACGAAATGGAAGACCGGGTTCCCGTCGGAGCGCACGATGACGAAGTCCTTTTCCTCGGTCCGCTCCACCCTGCCCCGGATCGCGTCCTCGATCACCTGGGCCTCGCCGGAGATCCTGAAGAGCACCGCCCCGTCCTTCTCGTAGGTGCGGCCGGTCGCCTTTAGCCGCTCAAGGTAGTCGCGGTAGACGGGCCCCCGCTCGCTCTGGAGGTACGGGCCGAACGCGCCTCCTGACTGCGGGCCCTCGTCCCAGTCGAGGCCCAGCCAGCGCAGGCTCCCATAGATGAGTTCGAGGAACTCGGCCGTGTTGCGCGACTTGTCCGTGTCCTCCACGCGCAGGATGAACACACCCCCGGTGTGGCGGGCGTAAAGCCAGTTGAAGAGCGCCGTCCGGGCGCTTCCGATGTGGAAGAAGCCGGTGGGGCTGGGAGCAAAGCGGACTCGGACCTTGGACATGGGGGTAACTGGATTGCGGCTTGTGATTCGGGCGAAGGACAAGCAAGAACCAGCGTATGGCCGCTGTCAAAGCCCCACCCGTGGACCCGGTCGCCCTCGCCGCGCGCTTCGAGAGCGCGGGCGCCAGCGCTGGGTTCAGGTGCGAGTCCTTCGGAAGCGCCGGGAACTGCCCGCTAATCGCGCTGACCCGGCGCGAGGGCGGGCCGCATCCGCGGATCTACCTCTCGGCGGGGATCCACGGCGACGAGCCCACGGCCCCGCTCGCGCTCCTCTCGATGATCGAGGCCGGCGAACTCGACGGACGGGCGACTTGGTTCGTCTGCCCGCTCCTGAACCCCGACGGCATCGCGCGCGGGACGAGGGAAAACGCCTCGGGGATCGACCTGAACAGGGACTACCGCCACCTGGCGAGCCCCGAGGTCCGCTCCCACGTGCATTGGCTGCAGCGCCAGCCGAACTTCGACCTGGCAATCTGCGTCCACGAGGACTGGGAGTCCTCGGGCTTCTACCTCTACGAGCTTAATCCAGGAAACCGGCCGAGCCTGGCCCCGCCCATGATCGCCGCGGTCTCAAAGGTCTGCGCCATTGACCAGAGCCCGCTCATCGAGGGGCGGGAGGCGAAGGGCGGGATCATTCGTCCCCTTGCCAATCCCATGGAGCGGGAGAAATGGCCGGAATCGATCTACCTCCAGGCCCACCATACCACGCTCTCCTACACGATCGAGTCGCCGTCGGCCCTGGCCATCGAAACGAGGATCGCCGCGCTGATCGCCGCACTGCGGGCCGCGATCGGGCTGGCGACGCGCAAGCGCATTTAGGGGGGGCCCTGCCCCGCGGCCCCGGCATCAATGCCCCGCAGCTCGCAGAAGGCGCGCATGTCCGCCGGCAGCGGCGCAAAGAACGCGTTTGGCATGCCCGCGGGCCCGAGGTCGATGCGCGAGCAGTGGAGCGCCTGGCGCGGGAGATGCAGGACGGCCTCGAGCTGCGGCGTCCACCCGCGGTCGATGAAGTCGAGGTAGAGCCTCGAATCGGGGCCGTAGATCTTGTCTCCCACGACGGAGTGGCCGAGCCACTGGGCATGGGCGCGGATCTGGTGCTTGCGACCGGTCAGGGTGGTCACCCGGGCGAGCGTGAACCCGCCCCCGCGCGAAAGCGCCTCGAACCGGGTCTGCGAGGGACGGCCGTCGGGACGGACGGACGACTTCATGAACACGGGGC
>DATNLY010000050.1:0-4610 GCA_035602635.1 Opitutaceae bacterium
CGGGATCGCTGTCCAGGATCTGGTTCAGCCGGGCCGTGTTGTTCGCCGTCGCCTCGACGATCCTTCCCTTGCGGAAGACCAGGCGAATGTTGTCGAAGGAGGACCCGAGATAGACGGTCGGCGCGTTGTAGCGCACGACGCCCTCGACCGAGTCGCGCACCGGGCAGGAGAAGACCTCGCCGTCCGGGATGTTGTACTGGCCGCCGCATTCCTTGGCGCCGATGCCCTTGATCGAGAACTTGAGGTCGGTGCCGGGCCCCTTGATGTGGACCTGGTCGGTCCTTCGCATCAGGTCGCCCAGGGCCTTCATCCCGGGCTTCATCCGGGAGTAGTCGAGCGTGCAGACCTTGAAGTAGAAGTCCTCGAACGCCTCGGTGCTCATGAGGGCCTGCTGCGCCATCGCCGGGGTCGGCCAGCGCAGCACGACCCAGCGGGTCTTGTTGACGCGGTGGTCTATGACCGGCTTCATGATCCTGCTGACAAGCTGGACGCGCGCGGACGGCACGTCGGAGGCCTCGAATATGTTGTCCGAGCCCCGGAGCGCGATGTACGCGTCCATCCGCCTCATCCGCTCCAGCTCCACCGCGCACAGCGTCTCGTACTGCGCCTCCTCGGCGCCGAGCGCCATCTCGCGCGATATCCTGGCCCTGTGGAGCTGCACGTACGGGAGGGCCCCCCGGGCCCGGGCGGAGCGAACGAGCGCAATCACCATGGCCTCCGGGACGTCGTAGGCGTCGATCAGGACCCTCTCGCCCTTCCTCAGGGCGGTCGAGAAGCCCGTCAGGCCGTCCGCAAGCTGCTTGATTCGGTTGTCTATGATCATGGAATCCGACCACTAACGCCCGGGGCCGCCCCCCCGGCAAGAGCGTTCTGCGGGAAGCAGATGCGCCCCACGGCCTCGTCAAAGTCCGCGGCGCCCCGGATGATCTCTATCTCAAGGCGCAGGTAGTACACGGGCAGCGGGCTCCCGCCCGGATGGGGGATGCGCACCGCGTCCTTCTCCGTCGTCACCAGGCACTCCGCGCGCTCCCGCTCGGCCGCGTCGTAGAGCTCTCCCATGTCCTCGGGGGTGTAGCGGTAGTGGTCCAGGAAGCGCTCGCGCCCCATCAGGAGGGCCCCAAGGTCGCGCAGGAACCTCTCGAAGCTCTCCGGCGTCGCGATGCCGCTGAAGGCGAAGACGCGGCGCCCCTTGAGCCACGAGAGCGGCTCCCGGCCCCCCTCGGCCCCGGGCTTGAAGTCCATCCTCTGCAGGTACATGGGCCTGTGGGCGCATTCTATGACGTCCGCGCCGGGTTTGTACCGTGCGATGGTCGCCTCGAGCTCGGGGTCCCGGGTGCCGTCGGACTTCGTCAGGAAGATGTAATTGGCGCGCCTAAGGTGCTTCACCGGCTCGCGCAGGATGCCCCTCGGCAGGAGGTGCCCGTTGCCGAAGGGGTTGGACTTGTCGATGAGGAGCAGGTTGAGCCGGCCCTTGAGGGCGAGGTACTGGAACCCGTCGTCAAGGACAAGGGTGTCGCAGGCGAACTTCTTGATCGCGTAGGCCCCCGCCTTGACCCGGTTCTTGTCGACCAGGACGACGACGCCCGGCAGGTTGCTCGCGAGCATGAAGGGCTCGTCGCCCGCCTGCTCGCTGTCGAGGAAGACCGTGTGCCCGTCGCTCACGACCCTTGGCGGCGGCTCGTCGGTGTGGGTTATCCCGTACCAGGCCTTCTTCCAGAACGGGGGCGCCTTGCTCTTGTAGCCCCGGCTCAGGATCGCGACCTTGCGGCCGCGGTCCCGGAGAGCCCGCGCGAACTTCTCCACGACCGGTGTCTTGCCCGTTCCCCCGACCGTCAGGTTGCCCACGACGACGACAAGGCAGCCCAGGGGGTGGTCGCGCAGGATCCTGTGGCGGTAGAGCCAGAGGCGCAGCTGCACGACCCCGCTGAACACCCAGGAGAGAGCGCGCAGCAGCACCCCGAACACGGCCGCGCCGGTGTCGGCGCGGCGCCCGAGCACGACGTCGACTGTGTACAGTTCGAACGATTGAAACTTTCGCTTGAGCCAGGACGGCATGGGGCGCGGCCGGATCGGTCCGCGGGCTAATGAAGGTTGACGCCGGGGGCTGCGTAAACTGTTTTCAACAGTTCACACGCACGCCCCATGGCCTACAAACTCTTCATTCCCGGCCCCATTGCCGTCTCAGAGAAAACGCTCCGGGCGATGGCCCAGCCGATGATCGGGCACCGGAGCGCGGACTTTGTCGCCCTCTACCAGTCCCTTCAGCCCGGCCTCCAGGCGCTGTTCGGCACAAAGGACCCGGTCTACCTCTCCACGAGCAGCGCGTGGGGGGTGATGGAGGGTTCGATCCGCAACGCGGTCAAGGCGAAGGTGCTCAACTGCATGAACGGGGCGTTCTCGGACAAGTGGAACGACGTGGCCCTGCGCTGCGGGAAGCAGGCGGGGTCCCTCAGGTTCGAGTGGGGCCAGCCCGTCGACCCCGAGGCCCTGCGAAAGGAGCTCGCGACCGGCGGCTACGACGCCGTCACGCTCATCCACAACGAGACCTCCTGCGGGTGCATGAGCGACCTGCCCGCCCTCATGGCGGTCCTGCGTCAGTTCCCGGGCGTGATCTCCATTGTCGACGTGGTGAGCTCCTTCAGCGCGATGGCGATACCGAAGGACAAGCTCGGGATCGACATCATGATCACGGGCTCCCAGAAGGCCCTCGCGCTTCCCCCGGGCCTCTCGCTCGTGTCCGTGTCCAAGCGCGCGCTGGAGCGGGCGGCGGGCATCCCGGAGAGGGGCTACTACTTCGACCTCCTCGAGTTCCAGAAGAACCATGAGAACGGAATGACCCCCAGCACGCCGATCATTCCGATCATCTACGCACTCAAGTCGAAGCTGGAGGACATCGCGGCCGAGGGGACCGAGGCGCGCTATTCCAGGCATTCCCGCCTGAACAAGGCGGTGCGCGACTGGGCCCTCGCGAAGGGCTTCAAGCTGTTCCCAAGGGAGGGATACGGCTCAGTGACCCTCAACTGCTTCGCGAACAATCTCGGCTACGACCTCTCGGCCCTCAACAAGGTCCTCAAGGCCAAGCACCAGCTCGTGATCGACGGCGGCTACGGGAAACTCAAGGGGAAGACCTTCAGGATCTCCAACATGGGCGACGAGACGGACGCCACGATCGCGGTGCTCCTCTCTGCCATGGACAGCGCGCTCGCGGAGACCCCGAAGGCGGCGGCCTGACCGCGCCCCGGAAAACAAAACCTTGAAATCCAACCGCGCGGCGCCTATCGGCTCGCGACTCAATGAAGTCACTCATCATTGCCGAGAAGCCCTCCGTCGCGGCTGACCTGGCGCGCGCCCTCGGCAAGATCCCCAAGAAGGGGGACTTCTTCGAGAACGCGGACTATGTCATCTCCTCGGCGGTGGGGCACATCGTCGAGCTCCAGATGCCCGAGGACATCGACAAGAAGAAATACGGCTTCTGGCGCCTCGATGCGCTCCCGATCATCCCCGAGAAGTTCCAGCTGAAGCCGATCGAGGAGTCCAAGGCCCGGTTCGACCTCCTGAAGAAGCTCCTCGCCCGCAAGGACATCGAGCTGGTGATAAACGCCTGCGACGCGGGCCGCGAGGGCGAGCTGATCTTCACGTACCTCTACCAGCTCACGAAGTGCAAGCTGCCGGTCAAGCGCGCCTGGATGCAGACGATGACGCAGGAGGGCATCCGGGAGGCCTTCAAGAACCTGCGCGAGGGCTCGAAGATGCGGGGGCTGGCCGACGCCGCGCGCTGCCGCAGCGAGAGCGACTGGCTGATCGGCATCAACGGCACCCGGGCGCTCACCAAGCGGATGTTCGGCTCCCGGGCGGGCAACGTCGCCTCGGTCGGCCGCGTGCAGACGCCGACGCTCGCGATCGTCTACGCCCGCGAGCTTGAGATCCGCAACTTCAAGCCGAGGACGTACTGGAGGGTGAGCGCGGAGTTCCAGGTCGCCAAGGGGTCCTACGAGGGGGTCTACCAGAAGCCGGACTTCAGGAAGTCGGACGACGAGCACGACCGCATTGACAGGATCTGGGACCGGGCGAAGGCCGAGGCGGTCCTTGCGGCATGCGGGGGAACCCCGGAGGCCGTCGTCACCGAGGAGAGGAAGGCGAGCTCGCAGGCATCCCCCCGCCTGTACGACCTGACCACCCTGCAGCGCGAGGCGAACAACCGCTTCGGCCTTTCCGCAAGGCGCACGTCGCAGATCGCCCAGGCCCTCTACGAGCGGCACAAGATGATCACCTACCCCCGCACGGACTCCCGCGCCCTGCCCGAGGACTACATCCCGACCTGCCGGCAGGCGCTCTCCATGATGCGCGGGGACCTGGCCGGCCACGCCGCGAAGGTGCTCGAGGAGCAGTGGCTCGGGCCCAACAAGAGAATCTTCAACAACGCCCAGATCTCGGACCACTTCGCGATCATCCCGACCGTCGAGGAGCCCAAGCCCCTCGAGGACATGGAGGCGAAGATCTACGACATGATCGCCCGGAGGTTCGTGGCCGTGTTCTATCCCTCCGCCGAGTTCGACATCACGACGCGCACGAGCACCGTGGCCGGCCACGGGTTCAAGACGGAGGGGAAG
>DATNLY010000054.1:0-3465 GCA_035602635.1 Opitutaceae bacterium
CCCCGCCCCCTGCCAACCTGACCGGCGGCGCCGGAACCTGACGGGCCGGCTGGAATTCTGCTTTCTTTGACGGCCCGCGCTGAATAGCGTGCGGGCCCGTGGCATCCCTGAAAAAGTCCGCGCTTTTCCAGCTGCGCTGGCTGCTTCTTGCGCCGATTCCCTTCGCGTGGTGCGTGGTGTGGCACATGGGGCTCCTCGCGGTGCTCGAGAACCAGGTGACCGACTGGCGATTCCGGTACCGGGGGGCCATCGAGTCGCCGGTCAAGGTCGTCTACGTCGACGTGGACTCGATCGCGCTCCAGGAGATCGGGAACATGCCCTGGAGCCGGGTGTATTTTGCGACCGTGGCGAAGACACTGATCGAGCGCGCGGGGGTCAGGGCCGTCGGGATGGACTTTGTCTTCGACGACGCCGGTGTGGCGGAGTCCGTCGACATGAGGAAGCTGGTGGCGGGCAACCGGGCCCTGGGCGGCTACCTTTGGAAGATTCCGACCCCCCCGGTGGTGGTGGGCGCCTCGTACACGGCGGGGGATTTCCGCGACAGCAACGGCAAGAAGGAGATCCGGGAGTTTCCCGACGTCACCCGCCCCGACCTGCCGCCGCTGCGCCAGATCGAGCCCCCGGAGACCCCGTCGCTGAGCGTCGCGCCGGGCCGCACCGTGGGGGCCCCGATCGTCGGCATCATCGACACCGTCAACGGCGAGGCCCGATGGGTCAGGCTCTTTGCGCCGACCTCGGTGAAGACCTATTACGCGGTGGCGGTGGAGCTCGCCCGGCTCTACTACGGGGTCGAGGAGGACGGCATAAAGGTCGAGGGAGACCACATGGACCTGGTGCGGCCTGACGGGACTCTCGCGACGCGCATCCCGCTCTCGTACCGGCAGCAGGTCGAGATCAACTGGTTCTCGCCTTGGTTCGACGCGACCCACAACCCCCGGGTGAGCCTGGCGGACGTCTACGAGTACTCGAAGATCCTCGAGTCGCAGAAGCCCGACGAGCGGAAGACGGCCGAGGAGTTCTTCGCTCAGTTCAAGGACTCCGTGGTCCTGATCGGCCCCACCGACAAGCTGCTGCAGGACGTCGCCCCCACGCCGGTCGACGACGTGGCCGAGCCCAAGGTCGGCGTCCACGGCAACCTGCTCAAGACGATCGTATCGGGGAAATACATACGGCGCCTGCCCCCCGCCGCCGTGTACGTGATCGTCTTCGGGCTCTCGGCCCTCGTGGCGGCGCTCGCGGTGGCGGGCGGCGGACGCGCCGTGTTCGCGAAGGCGATGGCCGTGCTCTCGGCCGTGCTGTACGCGGCGATCGCGTTCCAGCTCTTCAAGTCGGGCCAGATCATCATACCCCTGGTGGCGCCCCTGGGTTCCGCGTTCTCGACCAGCTTCGTCAGCCTGGTCTGGCAGATCGTGGAGGAGCAGAAGCAGAAGGGGCGGATCAAGGGGATGTTCGGGACCTATGTCTCTCCCGCCCTCGTCAACCAGATGGTGGATTCCGGCGAGGAGCCCAAGCTCGGCGGGGTCGTCGAGCACATCACGGCCTATTTCAGCGACATCGAGTCGTTCTCGACCATGTCGGAGAAGCTCTCGCCCTCGCTGCTCGTCGAGCTGATGAACGAGTACCTCACCGCCTGCACGGACATCCTCCAGGCGGAGGGCGGCACGCTCGACAAGTACATAGGCGACGCCGTCATCATGATCTACGGTGCGCCGCTCGCATTGCCGGGCCACGCGCACAAGGCCTGCGTCGCGTCGCTGCGCGTCCAGGCCCGGATCGCCGAGCTGCGCGCGAAGTGGACGGGCGAGGGCGACAAGTGGCCGGCGATCGTCCACCGCCTCCAGGCGCGCCTGGGGTTGAACACGGGTCCGGCGGTCGTCGGAAACATGGGAAGCACCACGCGCTTCAGCTACACGATGATGAGCGACGACGTGAACATCGCCGCGCGCATGGAGAGCGGGGCGAAGGCCTGGGGCGTCTACACCATGTGCACGGACGCGACCCGCACCGAATGCGAGAAGGTCGAGCCCGGCCGCGTCCTGTTCCGGGCCCTGGGCCGGATCGTCGTCAAGGGGCGCGCCCAGCCCGTGCCGATCTTCGAGCTGGTGGCCCTCTCGGAGGGCGCGACGGACGCCAACCGCGAGTGCATCGCGACGTTCGAGAAGGGGCTTGCGAGGTATTACGCGCGCGACTGGGACGGGGCGCTCGAGCTTTTCCGCCGCTCGGAGGCCCTGGAGGTGAACGGCCCGGGCCGGACGACCGGGGCCAAGACCAACCCGTCCCTCGTCTACATCGAGAAGGCCGGCCACTTCAAGGCCGAGCCGCCTCCCGCCGACTGGGACGGCGTCGAGGTGATGAAAGAGAAGTGAGCGGGGCTCAGACCGAGATCCGGCCCCGCAGGTAGGCGGCCGAATGGCCGGCCATCCTGACCCGGTCCCGGTCGAGCTCGCACCAGAGCTCGCCGCCGCGGCCCGACACCTGCCTGGCATGGAGCTTCGGCTTCCCCAGGCGCCCGGCCCAGTAGGGGACGAGCGTGCTGTGAGCCGAACCGGTCACCGGGTCCTCCGGGATTCCCGCTTCGGGCGCGAAAAAGCGCGAGACAAAGTCGCAGTCCGCCCCCGGGGCGGTGACGATGATCCTCCCGGGTGAAGCCGCCGCAAGGGCGCCGTGGTCGGGGGAGAGGGCGGCGATGTCGCCCGCGGAAGCGTAGACGCAGAGCCACATCCGCTCCGACTTCAGCGTCTCCCTGGGCTCCCGGCCCAGCCCGCGCAGGAGTTCCGGGGACGGTTCCGACGGCACCGCGGGGCGCGCCGGGAAATCGAGCTCGATCATGGCGCCGCGCCGGGCCGCCGAAAGGGGGCCTGACCTGGTGTCGAAGACGAAAGGCGACTCCTTCTGGCCAAGCTCGTTGAAGAGCACGTGCGCGGCGGCGAGCGTCGCGTGCCCGCAAAGGTCGACCTCCACCGAGGGCGTGAACCACCTCAGGTCCGCGCGGGCCGGCCCGCTCCGGATGAAGTAGGCCGTCTCGGAGAGCCCGTTCTCGAACGCTATTCTCTGGAGTAGCCGGTCCTCGGGCCAGGAATCAAGCGGCACCACGGCCGCCGGGTTGCCGCCGAACACCTTGTCGGTGAAGGCGTCGATCCAGTAGATGGGCGCCTCCATATCAATTGGGCTGGCTGCGGTCCCTGGGATCCTTCGCGGGGGCGGGCGCCGACGCCTTCTCATGCGCGGGCTCCTGGTGCGACGGCGCCGTCGCGCGGGACCCCTGGGGCGCCGTTTCGCGACCCTGCGGGGGCTGCCCGCGGACCTGCTGCGCCGGGGAGGAAACGGGCCGCTGCGGGCCCGGGGATGGGTTTGGCACGCGGGGTCCGGGCGCCGCCGCGCGGGCCCCACTGGAGATCGGGCGCGGGTGGGGAACGGCGCCCCCGCCGGTGCGGTTGGCGTCGTGCGCCTCGGTGCGCGATCCCG
>DATNLY010000057.1:0-4900 GCA_035602635.1 Opitutaceae bacterium
GGCGTGTATCCGATGGCGTCGCCGGGCGGCTGGCAGATCATCGGGCGGACGCCGCTCGCGCTGTTCGCGCCCGAGAGAAAACCCGCCGCGCTCCTGAGGCCCGGGGACCGCGTGCGCTTCAGGGCAATCTCCCTGGCCGAATTCGAATCATGGAAGTGAGCGTCATCCGCGCCGGCATGCTGACCACGGTCCAGGACCTGGGCCGCAGGGGGCACCTTGCCGAGGGGGTGCCGATCGGGGGGGCGGCCGACCCGTTCGCCCTCCGCGTGGCCAACCTGCTGGTAGGCAATCCGGAGGATTCCCCGGGCCTCGAGATAACGCTCACGGGGCCGGAGCTTGAATTCTCCGAGGCCGCCTGGGTGGCGGTCTGCGGGGCGCGCTTCGAGGGCACGCCCGCGTGGAGGCCCTTTCGCGTCGAGCCGGGCGGCCGGCTCAGGTTCGGGAAGCTCCTGCAGGGCTGCCGCGCCTTCCTGTCCGTCTCCGGGGGACTCGACATTGAGCCGGTCCTGGGAGGCAGGGGAACCTTCCCGGCGGCGGGCCTGGGCGGATTCCAGGGCAGGGCCCTGCGCGGCGGGGACATACTGAGGTCGGCGCCGTCCGGGGGCGTCCCCACCGGCCACTGGAGCATCGATGAGCGGATTCTCCCCCGCTATTCCAGTGAGCCCGGAGTGCGCGTTGTGGCCGGTCTCCACGCGGGCGACTACGGCGACGCGCTCCACTCGGGGCGCTTTGAGGTCACCCTGGAGTCGAATCGGATGGGGACCAGGCTCAGGGGACCAAGGCTCATGCGCCCGGGAGGCGGGGACCTCGTCTCCGCGGCGGTGGCGCCGGGCACCGTCCAGGTCCCCCCGGACGGCAACCCCATCGTCCTGATGGTGGACGCGCAGACCCTCGGGGGCTACCCGCGCGCGGCCCATGTGATCGCGGTGGACCTGCCGCTCCTCGCCCAGCTGGCCCCCGGCGACGGCCTGAGGTTCGTCCGCTCCACGCTCGCCGAGGCGCACGCGCTCGTGCACGCCCGGGAGCACAACCTCGGCCTCCTTCGCCAGGGCCTGGCCGAGAAGATAAGGCCCGCATGAGCGGCGCGGCCTTCATCGACCTGAACGCGGACGTTGGCGAGGGATCCGGGTCCGACGCCGAGCTGGTGCCCCTTGTCACGTCGGTCAACATCGCGTGCGGCGCCCACGCCGGCGACCCGGCGACGATGCGCCGGACGGTCGCGCTCGCGCTCAGCCACGGGGTGGCGATCGGCGCGCACCCGGGGTTTGGCGACCGGGTGAACTTCGGGAGGCGCGAGGTCGCCCTTGAGCCGGGGGCCGCCGGGGCCCTGGTGGTGGGGCAGGTCGCGGAGCTCGTGGCGATCGCCGCCCCGCTCGGGGCGAGGGTGGGGCACGTCAAGCTCCACGGCGCCCTCTACAACATGGCCGCCCGGGACGGGGCGCTCGCGGCGGAGATCGCGGGCGCGCTGGCCGGGGCCATGCGCGCAGGCGGCGCCGACTGGGCCCTCGTGGGCCCCGCAGGGAGCAAGCTCCTCTCCGCCGGCCGGGAGAGGGGCCTGCGTGTCCGCAGCGAGGCGTTCGCGGACCGCTCCTACGGGAGCGACGGGATGCTGAGGCCCCGCTCGGAGGCGGGATCGGTCATTGCGGACGCGGCGGCGGCGGTCCGCCAGGCCCTCCGGATTGCGTCGGAGGGTATCGTCACGGCCTCGGACGGCACCGAGGTTCCCATCGCGGCCGACACCCTGTGCATCCACGGCGACAGCCCCGGTGCGGCCGAATTTGCGCGCCAGATCCGAGCCGCGCTGGCCGCGGCGGGAATCGCCGTGAGGTGCTGAGGCCGGCGAATCGCCGGGAGGGGGCGCCTCAGAACTTGTCCGGGTCGGGACCCAGGCGGCGGCCGTCGTCCAGCCGGTCGATGACGGCCATGGCCTCCGCATCCAGCGAGAAATCGAAGATGTCGAGGTTCTCCCTGAGCCGGGCCGGCGAGGTCGACTTGGGGATCACGACAAGGCCGTTCTCGATGTGCCACCGCAGGATGACCTGGGACGGCTTCTTCGAGTACCTGCGCGCAAGCTCCGCGATGCCCGGATTGCCAAGCATCTGCCCGCGCGCCAGCGGGCTCCAGGACTCGGTGACTATCCCGTGCCTCGCATGGTACGCGCGCATCTTTTTCTGGGGCAGCTGGGGATTGAGCTCGATCTGGTTGACCGCGGGGACCACGCCGGTCTCGCCGATGATCCGCTCCAGGTGCGCCTCCGTGAAGTTGGAGACCCCGATGGAGCGGGCAAGGCCGCGCTTGCGCAGCTCGATCAGGGCGCGCCAGGTGTCGACATAGCGGTCCTGCGAGGGGGCGGGCCAGTGAATGAGGTAAAGGTCCAGGTACCGGATTCCCATGGCCTTCAGGCTGTCCTCGCACGCCGTGATCGTGCGATCGAACCCCTGGTGGGCGTTCCACACCTTCGTGGTGACGAACAGCTCCCCGGGGGGAACACCCGAATCGCGCAGCCCGGCTCCGACGCCGGGCTCGTTCTTGTACTCCGAGGCCGTGTCTACCAGGCGGTACCCCGCCGAGATCCCGTCGGCGACGATCCCCGGGGCGTCCCCGTCGGGGATCTTCCAGGTCCCCATCCCGAGTCGCGGGATCATCCTGCCGTCGTTCAGCTTCACCTCCGGGATCTTTGCCATGCCCGATCATGGGTCCGCCCGAAAACCCGGGTCAAGGCGCCGGTGGGCCGATGTGATAGCAATTGGGCGCATCATCGACTGGTGCTACCTCTTATCGGTTGAGACGCCCGCCGCCTTGGTGTCCTGTGTCCCAGCCCAGGATTGAAGACGCCCCAGGTCGCCGGGCCCCCTCACCATGCCAACCCTCAAAGCAAAGGCCCCCTTGAAGCGCTACGAGACCCGGGCGGTCGAGGTGCATGATTTTGTCCGGATCTGGGACCTGGACGAGATGAGGCGGCGGCTGCGGTTCATGGTGGCCAACGACATGAACACGCTCGTGCTCCACGAGCCGGGCATCGTCGACAAGATCGTGTTCCCGGCGCAGTTCCTGGGCGGGAAGTCCGAGGGGGCCAACCTTTTCGAGCTCTACCAGCAGATAGACGCGGACATCTACCATTACGCGCTCCGGGAGAACCTGAACCCGTTCCGGCGCGACTACCTGACCCAGTTGATCGCCGAGTCTGCGGAGGCCGGCGTCGCGGTGTTCCTCGAGGACAAGGAGCTTTGGTTCAAGGACTTCATCCTCAAGAGCCACCCGGAGATCCTCACGAACGGGGTCTTCTGCCCGAGCAAGAGCTTCTGGTGGGAGGAATTCCTGCCGGCGAAGTACACGGAGCTCTTCATCATGCTGCCGCAGCTCGCCGGGGTGGTCACGTCCTTTGGCACGGGCGAGAGCAGGCTCGCGATCAGCAACATGCACAACTGCAGCTGCGAGCAGTGCAGGAAGCTCGATCCCGCGGTGTGGCACCGGAACATGGTGAACGGGATGTACAAGCCCTTCCGCAAGGCGGGCAAGCGCCTGGTGATCCGGGATTTCATCTACCAGAAGGAGGAGCAGGACCAGTTCGCGAGGGCGCTCGAGAAGCTGCCGATCGACATCGTCCTCTCCCTGAAGAACACCCCGCACGACTTCTACCCCACCTTCCCCGACAACCCGCTGATCGGAAAGGTCGGCGAGAGGGAGCAGTGGATCGAGTACGACGTCCACGGCCAGTACTTCGGCTGGGGAATCACGCCTTGCATCATGACGGACGACCTCGTCCACCGCCTCGACCACGGGCTAAGGAACAACGTGAGCGGGTTCATCATGCGCACGGACTGGGAGGGGGTGCAGGACACGTCGTGCTTCGACACGCCGAACCTCGTCAACCTGTACGCGGCCGCGATCCTCGGAAAGAACCCGGCCGCCGACCGGCGCGACATATACGCCCGGTGGCTGATCGAGGAGAAGCTCGTTGAGGACGGCATCGGGCCCAGGGCGCTCAAGGACTGCGTCGACTGGTCGATGGGACTTCTCGAGCAGACCTGGGCCGTCGTCCGCGGGACGGTCTTCGTGAACGGCACCGTGTTCTCCGACAACAGCGCGTTCCACGTGAACATCCGCCAGCCGACCTGGATCGCCGAGACGCACCACAGCCTGAAGAACTGGTTCTCCGGCGCGGAGGACGCGCTCGGTATGCAGGACGTGAACGCGAAGAAGATCCTCGACGAGAAGGACGAGGCGCTTTCGAAGGCCGAGGCCCTCCATGGCAGGGCGTCCGCCGGCAATCCCGGCCTGAAGCCCGCCGCCTACGCGGACCTGGTCAGGCGCTTCGACTTCCTGCGCGTCTACGCCGAGGGGTTCCGCCTGACGACGAGGATATACATCTTCAGCCGCCTCCTCGAGGAGCGCGGGAACAAGAGGCCGCCCTTCCTGAAGGAGTCCCCGAGGGACCTTCTCGCGGAGTCGGTCGCCGGGCTCAAGGCCTACATGGGCCGGCTGAGGAAGTCGGAATTCTCCCGCAGCTACCCGGCCAACGTGCTCCTCGGCTCCGAGCGGCTCGATTGCTTCCTGAAGGACGCGCAGAGCAAGCTGGGCGCGCATGGCAAATGAGACTCCAGGGCCGCGGCTGGCCTCGCGCCCGGTGGGGATCGTCAGGCGCGGGGTGCGCATTGATCCGGGTACCTTCCGCGACAAGGTCCTGGGCTGCTGGCACGGCAAGAACATAGGGGGCACCCTCGGGGGGCCGCTCGAGGAGAAGTTCGGGCGCGACGAGCTCTTCAACGTCAGCTGGTACCCCGAGCTGCCCGAGGGGGGCATCCCGAACGACGACCTCGAGCTGCAGCTGCTCTGGTTCCAGGCGCTCCAGGACCGGGGGCCGGGGATCACCTCGCGCGACCTTGCCGACTACTGGCTC
>DATNLY010000062.1:0-4619 GCA_035602635.1 Opitutaceae bacterium
CGCGTGTACAGGGAGTTGAAGAAGGGGCCGCCGATGAACTGGTAGTGCTCGAGGCTCGCGATGCTGAAGACCCAGGTCTGCCGCAATTCCGGGATCGCGCTCATCTCGGCGACGGCCGCGGGCGCGGTCGCCGGCGAGCGGAAGAAGCGGGCCGTGTTCGACGCGTTCCAGAGGGTCGCGTTCACGAGGGCCCCGTTGATGCCCAGGACCGGGTGGTCCGTGTAGACGGGCAGGTTGATCCAGAAGTCCGTGTCGAGGAAGAGGGGCGTCGCCAGGAAGCTCTTGCGGTCCTCCTCCTTGGTCGACGTGTTCGGGACGCCCTCGGTCTGGTGCGCCGCGAAGATGGGGTCAAAGCGCTCGGGAAGCGGGCTGTCGTAGAACCAGACCGGGTCGTAGTACCGGTTGGACTCGAGCACGAACACCGGGTTTCCCATGAACGGGGTCACGCCGGTGACGAGGGACGGCAGGTAGCCCGTCATGCGGAGGCGCAGCTGGTTGAGCCCGACGAGGAAGACGTCCTTGTTCGCGTAGCCGCGCCGGCGAAGGGCCGCGATCACCGCCTTGACGAGCGGCACGGGCGTCGCCATCCCCGGGCCGGAGTCCGAGTAGATCTTTAGGCCGACCTTCGCCTTCTTGCCGGGCGCGAGCACGCGCCCGCTGGCCTTCTCGTAGGCGCCGATCAGCCGCTCCACGGCGACGTCGTAGTCGCCCTCGTCGAAGCCCTGCAGGTGCGCCTGCCAGACGGGTTCGGTCGGCGCCCGCTGCACCGTCGGGGTGAAGTCGGCCCGGCCCTGGTTGGCCCCGGCCAGCGCGAGGGCTGCGGCGAGGACTGCTAGCGGTTGGATGCGCATGATTCTTCGGATTGGAACACACACTACGTCGCAAATATTGGCGCATCGTCAATCCGCGAGGAGGGGCCGGAAGCCTAAGCGCCCCGAATCCGACCACCCGGGCGGGCGAAGGTTTCCTGGAAAGGCGGCCTTTCTCGGGCCCGGATGCCCCGGACCTTGACAGCCCCCGGCCCCGGTCAAAAGTGGATTCTTTGCCACGCGCCGTCGGGCTTCTCCACCGGCCCGCGCGCAGTCCATGCCCGTCATCAAGCCCACCTGTGTCCGCGACCTGAAGCTGCGCGTCAACCTGGCCGACGTCGTCTCGCGTGTCGTGGCCCTGCGCAAGGCGGGCGGCAGCCGGCTGAAGGGCCTGTGCCCGTTCCACAACGAGAAGACGCCGTCCTTCAACGTCGACGCCGACAAGGGCTTCTACAAGTGCTTCGGGTGCGGGAAGGCGGGCGATGCGATCACCTTCGTCCGCGAGACCGAGCAGCTCTCGTTCACCGAGGCCGTCGAGGCGCTCGGGCAGCGCTACGGGGTCGCGATCGAGTACGAGGAGGGATCGGGGCCCAGCCGCGAGGAGCGCTCCCTGCGCCAGGAGCTCTTCGACCTGCACGAGCAGGCGGCCGCCCATTTCCACGACGCCTTCAGGGCCGCCGGGCCCGCGGGCGACTTCATGCGGGCCTACTGGGTGAACGAGCGCCGGTTCGCGCCCGACCTCGCCGAGGAGTTCAAGATCGGCGCGGCCGCGGCCGACGGCGGGAATCTGGGCGCCGCGATACTCCGGAAGAAATACTCCGAGGACGCGCTGCGCCAGTGCGGTCTCTTCTTCATCCGGGACGACGCGATGATCACGACGGGCGCGCTGCGCCCGCGCTTCCGGGGCAGGCTCATGATCCCGATACGCGACCACCAGGGCCGCGTCGTGGCCTTCACCGCGCGGCAGACCTCGCTCACCCCAGAGGACGACCCGGCCCGCGAGGCCAAGTACGTCAACTCGCCCGAGACGCCCATCTTCACCAAGGGCCACCTGCTCTTCAACCTGGACCGCGCCCGCACCGCCGTCGGGGAGGGCCGGCCCTTTGTCATGGTCGAGGGCCAGCTGGACGCGATCCGGTGCTGGTCGGTGGGCCTGAAGACGGCGGTCGCGCCCCAGGGCACCGCGATCACCGAGGGCCAGCTCGCGCTCCTGCGGCGCTACCATGTCGGTGTCGAGTGCTTCTTCGACGGCGACACGGCCGGCCAGAAGGCGGCGCTGCGCCTGCTGCCGATGGCGCTCAAGGCGGGCATCGAGGTGCGCTTCCTCGGCGTCGCCGGCGACGCCAAGGTCGACCCCGACCTCCTCTTCATGGAGCGCGGCGTCGCCGCGTACGACGAGGTCCGCAAGGCCTCGCTTTCCGCGATGGCGTTCGCGTGCCGTGCCTCGCTCCCCACGCCCGCCGGCGCCTCGTCGGAGCAGCGCGCGCGCGCCGCGCAGGCCGTCCTCGGGATCATCGCGGCGGCGGAGAGCGAGGTCTCGCGCGCGGCGTTCATCTCCGAGGCCGCGGCGCTCCTCCAGCTTCCGGCGGCCGCGCTGCAGGGCGACCTGAGGCGGATCCTGGCTCTGGCCGATCCCGCCGCGCGCCGGCCCGCGCCCGCCGCGCCCGCCCGCTCCCCCGGGGCGGTGACGCCCGAGCACGACCTGCTCAGGCTCTGCCTGCATTTCGAGAGGCTCGGCCGGCCGCTCAGCTCGGCGATACCGCACGAGTGGATTGACCGGCGCCTGCCCGAGGGGGTGCTCCTGAACCGCTTCCTCGGGGAGCTTGAGAACGGGAGCTGGCCGGGCCGCGACCACCTCGACGGGCTTATGGAAAGCGATGATGAAAAATCGCTTGTCGCATCGCTCCTCTTCGACGTGCCCGACATCGACGACCCCTTCAAGGTGGCCCGGGAGGGGATCCGCCGCCTGAGGGACCGCGCGATAGAGCCCCGCATCCGCCAAATAGAACTTGCATTAGCCACGACCCCATCGGACTTTAACGATGACCCATCGTCACTCTTAAGGGAGTTGTCCGACCTGCAGCGCCAGCTCCGGCAGCCGGTCTCCCTGACCGAGGCCGAGTGAGGTGAGCGCCGCACATTTCCCGATTTTCCACTCATCCATGCCCCGAAAAGCCAAACCAGCAGACACCCGAAACTCCGAGGCCGTCGAGAAGGCGCTCGCCCAGGCGCCGCAGGCCGGCGCCGAGGGCGGCGACGCCGCGGTCCCGGTCGGTGGCATCAACGAGAAGATCCGCCAGCTCATCCGCCTCTCCAAGGAGCAGGGCTACCTGACGTTCGACGACATCAACGAGGCGCTGCCGGAGTCCATCGAGAACCAGGAGGAGATCGATAACGTGCTCTCGATCCTCCAGAATCTCGAGATCGAGATCCTGGAGCCCGACCAGGTCGAGGACTACAAGCAGCGCCAGGAGGAGGCGGAGGAGGAGGAGTCGCGCTCCTCGCAGAACGACATCCTGGACGACCCGGTGCGGATGTACCTGAAGCAGATGGGCCAGGTGCCGCTCCTGACCCGCGAGCAGGAGGTCGAGATCTCGAAGCGGATCGAGAACGCCGAGCTCAAGGCCCAGGAGGCCCTGTTCCAGGCGTCGGCCGTGGGGGGCCACATCGCCGTCCTCGGCGCCAAGCTCCTCAACCGCGAGGAGCGCTTCGACCGGATCGTGATCGACAAGAAGATCGAGAGCCGCGACGCCTACTTCCGGACGCTTCCCAAGCTGGTCGAGACGACCCAGAAGAACGAGGCCGGAACCAAGGAGGCGTGGACCGAGCACGTGAAGGCCCGCTCCGAGCCCGAGAAGAAGAGGGCCCTCTCGAAGTTCCGCAGGCGCGAGTCCGCCCTCAGGGCGAACTTCCCGAAGTTCTTCTTCAAGCTCAAGGTCTACGAGGAGTACCTGGAGGAGCTCCGGCCCGTCCTCGAGGAGACCGAGGCCTGCTTCGCGCAGCTCGAGCGCGCAAAGCACCCGAAGACGAAGAAGGACGCCGCGATCGACCCCCGCTCGGTCAACACTAGGCTTCGCCACATCGAGCTCGCCCAGCGCATCGCGCCCGCCCAGCTCCTCGAGGTCTACGCCCAGACGATGACCCACGTGCGCGAGGCGCACCGCGCAAAGACCGAGATGGTCGAGGCCAACCTGCGCCTCGTCATCTCGATCGCCAAGAAGTACACGAACCGCGGCCTTTCCTTCCTCGACCTGATCCAGGAGGGCAACATGGGCCTGATGAAGGCGGTCGAGAAGTTCGAGTACAGGCGGGGCTACAAGTTCTCGACCTACGCGACCTGGTGGATACGCCAGGCGATCACCCGCTCGATCGCGGACCAGGCGCGCACGATCCGCATCCCGGTCCACATGATCGAGACGCTGAACAAGGTCATGCAGGTCCAGAAGCAGCTGCTTCAGGAGTACGGCCACGAGCCGACGCCCGATGAGGTGGCCGACGAGATGAACCTGCCGGTCGACCGCGTCCAGCAGATCATGAAGATGGCGCAGCAGCCGATCTCGCTCCAGTCGCCGGTCGGCGACGGCGACGACACCTCCTTCGGGGACTTCATCGAGGACAAGTCGGCGGAGAACCCGTACGACATGACCGCGTACTCGCTCCTGCGGGAGAAAATCATCGACGTCCTCGACACGCTCACGGAGCGCGAGCGCCGCGTGCTCTCGCTGCGCTTCGGCCTTGTCGACGGATACAGCCGCACGCTCGAGGAGGTGGGCAAGCAGTTCAAGGTCACCCGCGAGAGGATCCGCCAGA
>DATNLY010000076.1:0-3277 GCA_035602635.1 Opitutaceae bacterium
TGACCACGGGCGGTGGCGCCTCCGAGATCAGGGCCAGCTCATCCAGCTTCCGGCGCAGCCCGGCGCTGTCGATCGCGATCCTGAGGTCGGGCGGCGAACGGGTCATATCGCGGGCCGGTTCACATCCTTGTAGTAGAGGTATCTCGCGGGAACCTTGCCCATCGCCACAAACCACTGGGGGCAGTACGGAGCCATCCAGATGGCGTCGCCGGCCCTCACCGGGTACCAGGAATCCTCCAGCCGGTAGACGCCCTCCCCGGAAAGCATGACCAGCCCGTGCTCCATCACGTGCACCTCCACGAAGGGCAGGTGGCCGCCGGGCCGGTAGGCGAAGAGGTTGACGGCCATGTCGAAGGAGGGCTCGTCGGGCAGGAGCACCTGGAGGCTGGCGGCGGGGTCCCCGAGGAACGGCACCCCCTTGACCCTCGACTGGTCGGAGAGGATCGCGCGGGGGCCGCGCACCCCCGGCAGCGGGACGTATCTCTTCTGAAACAGGGTGACCTGGGTGCCCCTTGCCGGCGACAAAAGGCTCCAATCCGAGCCCGCGGGCGCGAAGAAGTACCCGCCCGCGCCGAGCCGCCGGCCCTTGGCGCCGACCGCGACCCTCGCCCCTCCCGCCATCACATAGCCGAAGGTCTGGACGTCGCTGGCGGCGACGCGCGCCGACCCGCGTGCCTGGAACGTGAGGAGCGTCTGGGCGACCCCCGCGCCCATCGCGGGGCCGACGAGCACGGCGGCGGAGGCGCCCTCGACCCCCGGCAGGGAGCTGCCCACGTGGTTGTCGGGCGTGATGAGCGCGTGGCGCGCGCCCACATGGGCGCGTGTGTGGCCGAAGAGTTCGGGCATGGGATTGTGGAGTTTGGCTTTGGGTTCGAAGCAGTTACCGCGCCGGGAGGAGTCCCCGGCGGCCTATGACGGCCTGACAAAGTGACCCCCCGGGGTCCCGGGTGCAATCCGCCCTTGGGCAAAAACAGTGCGCCCGCGGACGATTGTCCGGGCGATCCTCACCGAGGATTTGCGCCCGTCGTAGGGTCCCTGGCGGTGCCGGTAGAGCAGGTCGGCGTTCGAGAGCGCGTGCCCGCCCGCCGTGTCGATGATCGTCATGTCGGCGTCGAGCCCCTCGGCAAGGCGGCCCTTCGTCGCGCCGATCCTGAAGCGCCTGGCGACATTGGCGGAGAGGTGCGCCGACATGCGGGCCAGGGCGTCCGCTGCGGGGCCCCGGGAGAGGGCCTCGGAAAGAAGGGCCACAAAGCCGTGCTGGCACCCCGAGATGCCGCCCCAGATCTCGAAGAAATCGCCCGACCTCTTCATCCCGGGCGGCGCGGGCGAGTGGTCCGAGCCGACCGTGTCGACAGCGCCCGACTCCAGGGCGCTCCAGAGGCCGAGCCTCGCCGCCTCGGGGCGCAGCGGCGGGAAGCACTTTGCCGGGGCACCGAGGCGCACGACATCCTCGTCCGTCAGAAGCAGGTAGTGCGGGCACGTTTCGACGGAAACGTCCACTCCCCTCCTCCTCGCCTCGCCCGCCAGCGCCACCCCCTCCGGGCTGCTGACGTGGACGATGTGGAGGGCGCAGCGGGTCTCGCCCGCGATGTCGACCGCCGTCCGGATGGCCGCGAGCTCCAGCTCCACGGGCCGAGACCCGAGCCATGTGCGTGCGTCCGTGCCGCGCGAATGCTGGTCCGCGGTCATCCGGCGGGCGAGCGCCTCGTCCTCGGCATGGACGGCGACAAGCATCCCGAGCTCCGCCGCGCGGGCCATCCCGGCCCTGAGCGTCGCCGCGTCGCAGGCCTGGAACTCGTCCACGCCGCTCTCGCACATGAACGCCTTTATTCCCATCGCCCCGGCGTCGCGGAGGGCCCCGAGATGGCCGACGTTTCCCGGCACGAGCCCCCCCCAGATCCCAAAGTCCGTGTACGCCGACCGTTCGGCCGCGGCCCGCTTGAGCGCGAAGCTCGCCGCGTCCGTCACCGGAGGGAGCGAGTTGAGCGGCATGTCGAAGAATGCCGTTCCCCCGCCCGCGGCGAGCGCCATCGACCCCGTCCCGATCCCCTCCCAGTCGGTCCTGCCGGGCTCGTTGAAGTGGACGTGGGAGTCGATGAACCCGGGGAGGACGTGGAGGCCGGCGGCCTCGACAACCTCGCGGGCGGCGCCGTCCAGCCCCGGGCCGATCCCCACTATCTTCCCGCCGGCGCAGGCGACGTCGGCTGGGGCCAGCCCCCCTGGCGTCACCACCGTGGCGCCCCTTATAAGGAGATCGTAGGGCTCGCCCATCTTCAGCGCCGCGACGCCATGCGGCCGAGGAAGTCCACGACGATGCCGAGCGCGCCGGCGATGTCCCTCCTGGAGACGAACTCGTCGGGGTGGTGGCTCCGTCCCTCCCGGCAGCGGACAAAGAGCATGGCGACGGGCGCGAGCCTGGAGAGGACCACGGCGTCGTGTCCGGCGCCGCTGGCAAGCGCGACGGACCTTCCCTGCCGCTTCCGGACGCTGCCCGCGAGTATCGAGGTGAGCTCCCCCGAGCACGCGACGGCGCCATTGTCCTGGGTGACCTTAGCCGAAAACGAGAGTCCCCTCCTTGCCGCGATAGCCCGTCCCGTCCCCAGCAGCGCGCGCAGGGCCGCCCGGCGCCCGGAATCCCCCGGGTGGCGCACGTCGAGCGAGAGCTCCGCGGCGCCCGCGATGACGTTGGACGCTCCGGGATGCGCGGAAACCCTTCCCACGGTGGCGACAAGCGGGGGGCGCGACCGGGCGAGGCGTTCCGCGGCCACGATGAACTCGGCCGCGCCCGCGAGAGCGTCCGCGCGCAGAGGCATCGGCGTCGTCCCCGCATGGCCCGCCCTGCCCGCAAAGGTGATCGTCGCCCGCGTCTGTCCCGCGATCGACGAGACCACCCCCGCGCCGAGGCCCTTCGACTCAAGCACGGGGCCCTGCTCGATGTGGACCTCGAGGTAGCCGATGAGCTCGGACGGGGAATGGGCCGGCCGGGGGAGCGGGAAGCGCCCGCGCCTCGATCCCGAGAGAACCTGGCCAAGGGAGACGCCCCCGGCGTCCCGCAGCCGCAGGTCGGCCCTCCGCAGGCGCCCCGCGAAGCCCCTGCTCCCGATGTAGGCGCTCGAGAATCGCACGCCCTCCTCCTCCGAGAACCCGACCACCTCGACGGCAAAGGGAAGCTTCACGCCGCGGCCCCGCAGCACCTCGACCGCGGCTATCGGCAGGAGGACGCCGAGCGCCCCGTCGAACCGCCCGGCGTCGCGGACCGTGTCGAGGTGGGATCCCA
>DATNLY010000085.1:0-2576 GCA_035602635.1 Opitutaceae bacterium
GGAACCCGCTCCAGCCCGCCATGGGATCGTCGCCTCCCAGCCCGCCCTGGATACCGGTCGGGGAGATTCCGCGGGGACCGCCGGCAGGGCCCGGAGGACGCCGATTGCCGTTGAAATTTCTCCGGCCCGCAGGCGTCGGAACCTGCACCCGCACGTCCAGCGCGTTGGCCCCGCTCCTTACCGCATCCGTCACGTCCCAGACGTAGGGCGGCCATGCGCGCGCATCCATCTCCTTTCCATTCAGGGAAATGCTCGCGAATTCGTGCACGCTGCCGAGGTCCAGGTAGAGCCTCTTGCCGGGAGGGAGGGCCCCGGGGACGACAAATTCCTGGTGGTAGGTCGCGGTCGCGTCGGGGCCCCCGAGGCCGAGGCTCTCCCATGACTTGAGCTGCGAGGTCAGGTGCTTGTCGCCCTGCGTCACGGCCCAGTCCGCCGTCAGGACGGCGGCGACGGCGGCATTCGGCAGGCTGGGGACGGCGGCCGCCATGCCGCCGGGGGCCGGGCCGATAACGATGAAGAGCGCCTCGTGGGGGCCGAGCTGGAGAGGAACGTCGACGCTCCCCGCTGCAGGCGGGACCCCGGCAAGGGGGTGGATCATCCCGCTGGTCGCGTCCCAGACCTGGACGACGCCGGACCCGGCCAGAGTGGCGACCCGCGACTGGGTGTCGGCCGATTCATTGAAGAAGTAGTAGACGTCCCCGTCCTTCAGGCTGCGGCGCGTGTACAGGATCGCCGGGCAGGGGGAATCGAGCCTGACGTCCGGGGGCGGCAGCGCGGCGATCACGCGCTCGGTCAGCTCAGGCTTGGGCTCGAGCGTCGCGAACGAAAGGTCGGGGGAGCCGTCCATGGGGTGCAGGAAAGTCCGGTCCACGACCAGGGTCGGCGTGCGCCCGACGAAGACCACCTTGCCGCCGGCCGCGGCGAAGGCGCGGAGCCGGGCCAGGATCCTGGCGTCTATCGCCGTCGACGTCGGCACGATGACCGCGCGGTAGAGCTGCCCGCTCAGGTTGCGAAGGCCAGCGCCCTCGGGGACCACGACCGAGGACAGGCCGTCGATGTCGATGTGGTCGAAGTCTACCTGGTGCTCCATGAGCTCGGTCACCAGCCTGACCGTCACGTCGTCCGATTCCTTGTCGCCGAGCCACATGCTGTCCGTCGGGTGGTACAGCGCCACCTGGGCGGCCGGCCGGCCGTTGGCCAGGAGATAGCTCGAGCGGTTGACGTACCATGCCATGGCCGATGCCGGGTTGAGCATCAGGCCCGGGCGTGGCGCCCCATCCATGCCTCGTATCTGGAGGAAGTTCATGCCGTGGGCGTAGTTGTAGTCCGCGATGAACTTGCCCGACTGGAGGAGCTCTCCGCCCTCCTCGTTCCAGACCTGGGGCCGGCCGAAGACGTGCCCGCAGGAAGCCGCGAGCTTGGGAAAATCGGCGACGGTGCCCGGGCCGATCTGGTTCAGGTTGTCGACCCCGGGGACGCCGACGTAGCGCATGTCCCTGAAGAACGACCCCTCGTTGCGCACCATGTCCTCGCCCAGGCCCGGGTTGAACATCAGCTCCTCGTGGTTCAGGTGGACCATGTACTCCATGCCGTGCGCCCAGCACCAGTCGGCCTGCACCTTGAAGAAATTGTCCCGGAACATCCCGCTCCAGACGTCCCAGTAGTCCGCCTTCGCCCGCATCACCTCCGGCGTGAAGTCCGCCTCGAAGAACTGGGGGATGTAGGGCAGCAGGTCGTAGCCCTTGATCCGCCGGAAGGTCTCGAGGAGCCTCGGCGTCCAGGGTATGAACCCGGTGTAGTCCGGCTCGTCGCCGCGGAACCCGAGGATCGTCTTGCCGAACTCGTCGCCGACGACCCTCTCATAGCCCTCGTGGATCGAGCGGATGAAGGCGCGGGTCGCCTCGGGGTCCAGGTAGTCGATGAGGGAATAGAGGCTGTCCTTGTCGTTCGTGCCGTCCGCGCGGTCCGCGTAGCGCGTGGGCGAGCTGCGGTACACGTGGCGGATGAAGACGACGAGCGTGCTCCCGGGATCGGGGGCCGTCCACTGGAGCTGGCCGTCGGCCGGGACGGGGATCACCTGGCAGCCCGACTGCCGGTTGTAGGCCAGGATCCCGAGCGTGTCGGGGGGAACCGGAAGGCTGAGCGTCTGGCCCGCGGCGACCGAGTAGCGAGCGTCCGACACGATGGCCTGCATGCCGAGCTTTGGGTATTTCTCGCTGATCATGCCGGCGGCGAACCCGCTGGGGTAGCCCCCCTCGTCCTCCAGCCACACCTTCATCCCGCGCTTCTTGCATTCGCCGACCAGGAACTTTACGAGGTCCATGTACTCGGGCGAAAAATACTTCGGCTGCAGGCCGTGCGACGCGTTGAGCATGATGACGGAGGCCCCGTTGGCGTGGAGCTGCTCGATCTGGGCGAGGATATGCTCCTTGGTCTGCAGGCCCCCCCAGATGGCCCAGTGGATCGAGCCGTACTCGGGTGGGGGCGCGGGAAACGCGGCTGCGGCCTGGGCCACCGTGGGCAGCGTGACCTCCCTCCAGTCCTGGGCGCCGACCAGCTGGACCGAAAGGCATGCG